>DATKFO010000747.1:0-7708 GCA_035544355.1 Thermoanaerobaculia bacterium | reverse complement strand
TGAAACGGGTCGCGCGGTCGCTGCTTATCTGCCTTTGGCGCCGCCGGTTCGATGCTCATCGAGAGCGGTTTTCTGGCTGTCGTCAGCTTCGACGTTCAGGCGTATGTGGCGCTTTGCATCGCGTAGGCGCGACTTCACAGCGTCAATGCTCACGCCAAGAGCATGCGCGATGTCGCTGTATTGAAAGCCATCGAGCCAGAGTTGAATGCAATGCCGCTGGCCCTCGGGGAGCGCAGCGATTGCGTCATGCAACTGCTTCCTACGCAACGCCTCCATTTCGCGGGCTGCGAGATCTCTTGCCGGTTGCGCTTGTGCTCTCCGGTGCGCCCGTGCTTCGTCGATGTTGACGATCTGAGCGCTACGGCTCGCACTCTTGAGCGCACGGGTTCTGTCGAACGCGATGTCTCGAAGATCCGTGTCTTTGGTCGATCGATGCGGTTCGACCGCATGCGAGCGTCCGTACCACACGGGACGTGGTGACTTGCTTGCGGCCACGACGATGCCAAGCGGCTCCCAGGCGTCGGGGTTATCGGCATCCGCAATCAGACGCCGTTTGATTTCGTCTGGCGACATTTTTTTGCGAACCGTCATACGTCCCATCCAGTAATGACGCGAATGAGGCCTCTTCTCTTCTCGAACACGATCAATTTCAAACGCCGGCCACCATCGGTGTATCCAACGAGTTGATACCCGCCGCGATTGCCTTTATTCCGATCAACTTGGAATCCGTTCCAGAGGACTTCGACGGCCTCGTCAACGGTGACACCGTGACCGGCCAGCTCGTCTTCGTCGAACTCATAGTCAAACTGATCCGCATCGAACTTCTGCCAGTAGACCAACGAGTCATTCTAGACCATCGTTTCACTGCGCTGGTTGTTGCTTTTTAAGCTTGGCTACGGTGTCCCGAGTGGCCCCGGGCTGACGCACCGGGGCTATTTTAGAAACTCTTCACATTGTCCTTCGGATTGCGATCGATCAGCTTGTTGAATGGATCGATCCCTGCCTTGTTCGGCTCGCGATTCACGACGAACTGGAAGGTCTCCAAAGGCTGCGTGATGTGTTTTTTCTCGACCAGGAGAGGCAGGTCGTCTTCGTTGTTCTTCGCTTTCGGGTTTTTGGCGAGGACGCCGACGTCGATCCAGTCGTCGATCTTCGTTTCTTTCTCTTCGCCCTTTGCGTCGCCGTAGAGTTTTTTCGCGGTGACGGTGACGGTGACGTCGTACTTGCCGTCTTTCCGCTTCGTCGATTTCACGTCTTTCGCTTCGAGATCGAAGAGGGTGATGCGCTCGAAGAGGTCGGTGATCACGTTCTGGTATTCGGGCGGGGCTTCCGCGCGGAAGTACTGCACGAGCTCCGGCGAGGTCGTGTACGGCGGTTGCTCGAATGCGTGCGCCTTCGTGAACTTCGAAAGCGCGGCGTTCACTTTGTCTTCGCCGATGTAGTCGCGGAGCGCGTACATCACGAGGCTGCCTTTGCGGTAGTGGATGTACTGCTGGTTCTCGACGAGCGAGAGCGGCATTTCGGCGACGAGCTCGCCGCCGCGGCCCGAGAGGTAGCGATCGAGCTCGTAGCGGAGGAACTTCTTCATCTTGTCTTTGCCGTACTCCTTTTCCATCACCATCAGCGCCGTGTACTGCGCGAGCGTTTCGTCGAGCATCGTCACGCCCTGCACGTTGCCGCCGATGACCTGGTGCGCCCACCACTGGTGCGCGACTTCGTGCGCGGTGACGTAGAAGACGTAGTCGATGTCTTCATCGTTGCGGAAGTCGGCGATGAAGCCGATCGACTCGGAGAACGGAATGGTGTTCGGGAACGACTGCGCGAAGGTCTGATAGCCGGGGAACTCGAGGATGCGCACCTGTTTGTGCTGGTACGGGCTGAAGTTCTTCGTGCAGTAGTCGAGCGATTTCTTCACGCTGTCGATCATGCGATCGACGTTGTACGGATGCTTGGCGTCGTAGTAGATCTCGATCGGGACGTCGTTCCAGTGGTCGCGCTTGACCGTGTAATGCGCGGAGAGGTACGACCAGAATCCGAGAATCGGGGACGTGGTCTTGTAGCGGAAGTAGCGGCGCCCGTTCGCGGTCCACTCTTTCTGCAGATAGCCGGGCGCGATCGCGATCTGATCGGGCACGGTGCTGACCGTTGTATCGAGATTCAGCCAGTCGGACTCGCGCGAGATGAGGTTGTTGCCGCGCGCCTTCATGTCCGTCGGCGGCTTGAGGCGCTCGATCGGTTTGAGATCGTATTTGCGGCGCTTGTTGCGGTCCTGGAGCTCCGTGGCTTCGATGTATCCGAGGTGCGGGAAATAGGTGAAATTGTTGATGAATGTGCCGTTGTAGACCACGTCGATGTTCGAGCCGCCGTTGACGAAGCCGTTCGCTTCGAACGCGGTGTGAAACGTCATCTTCGTCGACGCGCCGGGTGCGAGCGGCTGCGCGAGTGTGTAAATGCGATAGCCGTGATCTTCGTCGTCGCTCTTGAGCTTCGCGCCCGGAACGCTGATGTCCATTTTGTCCATCTGCGGATCGAACGTGACGTGCAGCTCGGAGATCGGCTTGTCGGTTTTGTTGAGCAGCGCGTACGAGCCGCGGATGTCGACCGCGCGGCGCTCGGGGTAGAGATCGACGTCGGCCTGCACGTCGGTGATGCGCGGCTGCGGGAAGCCTTCGTACTTCTTGTATTTCTTTTCGATCTCGGCCTGCAGCTTCTCGCCGTCTTTCGACGAGCGGTAGTGATTGAGGACGTTCGTGTTGTAGTAGATGTAGCAGCCGGTCGAGACGAAGCCGATCACGAGGATCGTGAGCGCTGCGATCGCCGGCGCGTGGAAGCGCTGCCGCGCGTTGCGCAAGCGCGCACGCATCGCGGTTTCGGTTCCGCGAACCCAGAGCAGGTGTCCCGCGACGAGCAGGATGCCGATGAAGATCAGCCAGTAGGTATCGAACCAGATCAGCGGCTTCGTGAAGTGTCCGAAGCCGTTCATGTCGGAGTACGTCGCGGGCACGCGCGTCGCGACGCGATAGAGGCGATGCTCGTGGCCGAGCGCCGGCAGCACGGCGGAGACGACGAAGTAGACCATCACGCCGACGAAGCCGACGAACTTCTGATTGAAGAGGATCTGCATCACGAACGCGATGCCGATGATCATCAGGTACCACAGGCCGGTCTGCAGGAAGACGCCCTTCGCGTAAACGGCGAGCTCGTAGTTGTGATAGCCCTTGCCGGTCTGGATGAGGATCGAGGTGAGCACGGCGCCGGCGAGCGTCGAGTACAACACCACCGTGAGCGCGGTGAGCTTCGCGGCCCACGTGACCCACGTCCGCTGCGGCATCGCGTCGTAGACCTCGTGCAGTTTCAGCGTGCGCTCGCGCCAGACGATGTCGCCTGCGTAGAACGCAGCGATGACGAGCGCGAACAGCGAGAACGAGCCGTCGATCAGCTGCACCATCAGATGCGTGACGGGGAAGACCGGCGCGCCGAAGATCACGTTCATGCCGGTGGAGTTGCCCCAGATGTTGCCCATCCCGAGAAAGAGGATGATCCAGAACGGAATGCTCTTGAACACCATCGTGCATTCGACGCGCACGGCGTTGAAGAACTGGCGCCACGAACCAAACGCGCCGAACGCCGTGTGCACGGACGGCATCGCGAGGGTGACGCGCTGCGTCGCCTGCTCATCGGCCGCGGCGACTGCGCGTTTCTTCCGCGACGACTTCGTGCCGGTCGTGAACTGGAATCGCCAGAATGCGAACGCGAGGATCACGAACGCGACGCCCATCCACGCCAGGCGATTCCAGAGGAAGACGCCGGAGAGCGGCAGGAGCTTCGTGTTCTTGTCGAAGACGGTCCAGTAACGCGTGGCGATGCTGAACGCGCCGAGCCCGAAGGGATCGAGCATCGCGGCGAGTTTTTCGTTTTGAATGTCGCTGAGCTTGAAACTGGCGATGCCCCAGAGGACGAAGAATCCGACGACGCTCGAATACGTCGCCATCATGCTGCGCGTCAGTGCCGCGACCGCGAAGAAGATCGCGCCCGCGAGCAGCAGGTTCGGAATCACGAGCGCGCCGAACGAGAAGAGATACGCCGACGGCATGAATGGGCCGAGGCGCTCTTTCTCGATCCATGGCATCAGACTGCCGATGAGGATCGCGCTCGACACGCCGAGAAAGACGAGTACTGCGATGATGAACGAGCCGAGAAAACGGCCGCCGAGGTAGTCGGTTTTCTTGATCGGCGCGCTGAAGAACAGCGAGTCGGTGCCGAGCTCGAGATCGCGATGCACGGCATTCGCGACGAACGCCGTCGTCGTGAGGATGCCGAAGATGCTCATGATCGCCATGAACTGCATGATCACGAAGGGGGAGTTGCGATTGATGTTGCCGACGGCGCCGCCGATCTGCACGCCGTCCGTCGTGACCGCGCCGAACGTCAGCAGAAAAAAGACCAGCACCAGGATGTAGAAGAGCGGTGCTCGCAGGTGGTAGCGAAGCTCGAATCTTGCGATGGCGCTGAGCATCACGCCGCCTTTTGCTCGGCCATCTGCACGGTGGAAAAGTAAACGTCGGCGAGCGTCGTCGAGACCGGCTCGAATCCCGGCGGCTGCGACGCGCTGTAGACGTGTACGACGGTCTGTCCCGCGACGAGGCGCGTCGAGATCACCGTGTGCTCGCTCTTCAGTGCCTCGAGATCGTCCTTCGCGACGGTGCGCCGCCAGATGCGCCCTTCGAGCTGCGCGATCGATTGCGCGGGCACGCCATCGACGAGCACCTGTCCCTGCGAGATGATCGCCATGCGCGAGCAGAGATCGCTCACGTCGTCGACGATGTGCGTGGAGAGGATGACGATCACGTTCTCGCCGATCTCCGCGAGCAGGTTGTGGAAGCGCACGCGCTCCTCGGGATCGAGTCCCGCCGTCGGCTCATCGACGATGATCAGTTTCGGATTGCCGAGCAGCGCCTGCGCGATGCCGAAGCGCTGGCGCATGCCGCCGGAGTACGTGCCGAGACTCTGTTTGCGAAAGTCGTAGAGATTCGTGCGCCGCAGCAGCGCGGTCACGATGTCCTTGCGCTCGCCGCGCTGGTGAATGCCTTTGAGCGTGGCGAAGTGATCGAGCAGCGTCTCCGCCGAGATGCGCGGATAGACGCCGAACTCCTGCGGGAGGTATCCGAGGATCTTTCGAACTTCATCTTTCTGCTCGAGGACGTCGATGCCGTCGAGACGGATCGAGCCGGAGTCGGCGGTCTGCAGCGTCGCGATCGTTCGCATCAGCGTCGACTTGCCCGCGCCGTTCGGACCGTGCAGGCCGAACATGCCGGTGGGGATGTTGAGAGAAACGTTGCGCAGAGCCTGCACACCGTTCGGATAAGTTTTCGAGAGCCCTTCGATCCGCAGCTCGAGTGACATGGACAGTCCTCCAGTAGGGGTAGTTTGGCGCGTATACGGGAGAGAGCGCGGGAAAGTTGCAGTGACATATGGAGTGCGGCGGCCCATGCCGCCGCTTTGGGTAACGCGTTTCAGGTTGCGTGGCTGCGCTTTGGGACGGCGGACGTTCCACAACGTAGGGCCGCCTCTCCAGGCGGCCCGCCCTCGCGGAAATCGTGCGTTCGTCGCGGTCCGCAACTCCCTGGCACGCGGCACGCGCAGGACAAGCTGAGAGCATGTCCTACGTTCCTCAACGTAGGGCCGCCTCTCCAGGCGGCCCGCCCTCGCCGAAATCGTGCGTTCGTCGCAGTCCGCAACTCCTCCGCGGGTGGCACGCAGGACAAGCTGAGAGCATGTCCTACGTTCCACCACGTAGGGCCGCCTCTCAGGCGGCCCGCCCTCGCGGAAATCGTGCCTTCGTCGCAGCCCGCCACTCCCCGCGGGTGGCACCCGCAGGACAAGCATGTCCCACGTTCCTCATCGTAGGGCCGCCTCTCCAGGCGGCCCGCCCTCGCGGAAATCGTGCATTCGTCGCAGCCGCCACCTCGCAGGTGGCACGCGCAGGACAAGCTGAGAGCATGTCCTACGTTCGAGAACGTAGGGCCGCCTCTCCAGGCGGCCCGCCCTCGCGCAAATCGTGCGTTCGTCGCAGTCCGCCACCTCGCCGCGCCTGGCATGCGCAGGACAAGCTGAGAGCATGTCCTACGTTCCACCGCCTAGAGCGGCGGCAACCCGTGCATGGCGTTGTCGCGCAATCCTTCGAGCCACTCGTCATGACCGCGCGACATGCGGTTCGGCGTCAGCAGCTTCCCCGCTCGCGCCAGGATTCCATGCTGCGTTTCTTCGGTGATGACATGACAACGGCCGGATGCCGGCTCGAGGAGCCATGCGTGATACGCCTGAATCCCCGCGCGCCTCGCGTCCCATGCGATTCTGCTCGGCGGCACGAACTCGAGGACGGTCGAGTCGAGCGTGACGCCGAACGTGCTCCACCGGAATTGCGTACCGGCATCGAGATCCGGAGGCGTGCCGCTCAGGAATTGCACATCCGCGGAGTTGCTGTACCACGTGGGCCAGAGCTGCGCGCGGATCAGCCAGGCCCACACGCGATCGCATGGAGCGGAAATATCGATCTCGTTTCGCACGTGGACCGGGGCCTGCGCCGGATCGAATTCGTCAGGCCATACGATGGGCATCGGCTCTTCCCGGCGCGCCGCGAGCGTCTTCAGGCCACGGCGGAGCGTACAGCGCGACGACGAGTTGATTGAACGCCGTCCAAACGAGCACGCACACGAGCAGAGCAGGCCATCCGGAGGCGGCAAAGAGGCGATGTTCGAAGGTCCACGGCTTCGCCGGCGGAGTCGCAAGGCTGGACAGCCATTCGATGAACCAGACGGCGGCCGCGCCGAAGGCGAGATAGGCGATGGGAAACAGAATCGCGATCGACACGACGATGACCGGACCCGCGGACCAGGAATACCACACAGCGAGCGCCGTCAGGCCCAGCGTCACGAGCAACAGCACGATCTTGCCGGCCGACACGGCAAATTCGTTGGGCTTCTTGTCCTTGGCAGGCGGCACCGGTGTGGGCTTCGTCCGGCTCGAGCGCTGCGCGAGGATCATGTGCTGCACCGGCGGGCATCGGTGGCGGGACTTCCACGCGTGTGATTTCGTTCCCATGAGCACTCCCTACTTTAGGAGTGACGCGCAGGTCTGAGTCCCTACCTCGACTCTGCCGGCAGTTTGCGCAGCCACGCGATCGCCTGCGGCACCCCTTCCTCGATCATCGAGTCGTAGTGATCGCCGTGCGTCGCGCGCACGAACGTCACGCGTGGGTTCGTTTTCGCGAGCGCCTCGACGAACGCCTCCGATTCCGCAATCGAGATCCGGCTGTCGTCTTCCGAGTGAAACAGAAACACCGGACATCGCAGATTTGCGATCTGCCGGATGGGATTCGTTCGCTTCAGATACTCGCGAAAGCCCGGAAGATTCGATTGCAGAAAACGGCCTGCGTCCTTCGCGATCGTGTCGACGCGGCGCTCGACATCCGTGACCGGCGCGTATGCGACACAAGCCGCAATGCGCGGATCGCTCTCCGCGAGCAGCAGCGAAAGCCGTCCCGCAGAACTATGGCCCGCGCTATAGAGGCGCTTCGGATCGACGGCCGGAACCATCTTCAGCACATAGTCGATTGCGTGACGCGCATTGAGCATCCCGGCTTCCGCATTCTTGAACGCCGTCGCCGCAACCAGGACCTGCTCATACGTCGCGTCGTCACGATTGGGCA
>DATKFO010000746.1:0-3156 GCA_035544355.1 Thermoanaerobaculia bacterium | reverse complement strand
TCGAGGAAGAGATCGACTTCGTGCGGCAGTACCTCGAGATCGAGCGCATCCGATTCGAGGAGCGTTTGCACGTGTCATTCGACGTGGAGCGCGGCACCGAGCGCGCGCTCGTGCCGTCGCTCGCGCTGCAGCCGCTGGTCGAGAACGCGATCCGCCACGGCATCGCGCCGCGTCCCGAAGGCGGCAAGCTCGCGATCAGTGCGTCGAGAAATGACGGAATGCTCGAGATTCAGCTGCGCGACGACGGGCCGGGACTCTGCCGCCCGCCGCGCCGCGAAGGCATCGGCCTTACGAACACGCGCGCGCGCCTCGCGCAGCTGTACGGCGACGCGCATCGCTTCACGATGACGAACGCGGAGGAGGGCGGACTCGTGATCACGATCGCGATTCCGTACCACGCATGATCCGCGCGCTCATCGTCGACGACGAGCGCCACGCGCGCCAGAAGATTCGCACGCTGCTCGCATCGCAGCCCGACATCGAAGTCGTCCGCGAATGCGCGAACGGCGACGAAGCATTGAAAGCGATTCGCGAGCTGCATCCCGATTTGCTTTTTCTGGACGTCCAGATGCCCGGCCGCAGCGGATTCGATGTCTTGCACGACGCCGGCGGCGCCGTGCGGCACGTCGTCTTCGTCACGGCATTCGACAAGTACGCGGTGCAAGCCTTCGAAGTGCAGGCGCTCGACTATCTCCTCAAACCGTTCGATCGCGCGCGCTTCGAGAAAGCACTCGAGCGCGTGCGCGAGCGCATGCGCGAAGGCGTCGATCTTCACGAGAAGCTCCGCGTTCTCGTCGAGCAGGTCGCGCCGAAATCCGCGCCGCTCGATCGCATCATGATCAAGTCGGCGGGACGCATCACGTTCCTCCGCGTCGGCGAGATCGATTGGATCGAAGCGGCCGACAACTATGTGCGTCTGCACGCCGGCCGCGACTCGCATCTCATCCGCGAGACGATGACGAATCTCGAGTCGCAGCTCGATCGCCGCAAGTTCGTGCGCATCCATCGATCGGCGATCGTGAACATCGATGCCATCGTCGAGATCCGCTCGCTCTTTCACGGCGATCACAGCGTTCTGCTGCGCACCGGCGCCGAGATCCCCCTCGGCCGCGCCTACCGCGAACGGCTCGAGACCGCCTTCGGACGCGCGCTGTAAATCACCGTTCGTCCCACGCCCGGCGCAGCTCGCCACAAATGCATGTTGGCGCAGTACTTGTACGCACGTTTTGGATGGCCTTCCAATTGGGCTCGCGCGTGTTGATCGTGGACGCTGATGCGGACGTGCGGCGACGCCTGTTCAACAAGCTCCTGCAACACGAAATCTTCTCCGACGTCGTGGCCACGAGCAGCGACGCGATCGCGAAGCTCCGCGAGCGCGCGTACCTGTTTGTGCTGCTCGACGTGACGCTCGCCGATGACGGTGCGCGCAACGTGCTGCGACGCATCACAGCCTTGCCGCCGAATGAGCGCCCGATCATCGTCGCGACGGCGCACAACGTCGAAAGCGCGCGCGGTCTCGACGTCGAGCTCGTGCAGGTCGTGCTGCGCAAGCCTCTCGACATCCCGAACCTCGCCGATCTCATCCGCGTCTGCGTGCGTCCTACGAGCGAGCGACCGCCGCACGAGCACGAGGATCACGATCGGCGGGATCGAATTGAAAATTGAAAAGATAGGAAGGACGCGATGTGGCACAGACACTCCTGTCTGTGCTCCTTTCGGCGTAACACGAGCCGCACAGACAAGAGTGTCTGTGCCACCTTCATATTTCTCAATTTTCAATTCTCAATTTTCAATTTCTAAGCCGCCGCCTTCTTCACCGCCTCGATCAACTCCTCCGCATCGAACGGCTTGTGCACAACTCCCGCGACACCTTCGCGCACCGAGCGCAGCGCCGACTCCGGCATGCCCGTCAGCAGCAGCACGCGTTTGAGCAACTCGGGATCGTGCTCGCGCAGATGACGGATCACGGTCATTCCCCCCTCGGTCGGCATCATGATGTCCAGCAGGACGACGGCGTACGGCTTGCGCTCGAGCGCATGGATCGCCTGCGCGCCTTTCGTCGCGATGTCGACGCCGTAGCCCGCGCGACGGAGCAGGGTCGTGACGAGACGCAGGATCGCAGCGTCATCGTCGAGCACGAGTACCTGCGGTCGCGCCCGATGGAAGAGCCGCAACACACATCGTTCCAGAGCAAGCGGGAGACCAAACTTCGTTGTGTGAAAAAAATATGAAGGCAAGAGACGCGTGCCTTCATCAATCTTTCAACCCGCAAATTCTCAGCTCGTGACTCGCATCACAGTCACTTTCCGAATCCAAACCGATCTTGCGGGGACTTTTTGCCATTTTCTTGGAGGATTGGATGAGGAACACAGCTGTCGCTGTGCTCGTCTTCCTCGTTGCGCTCAGCGCGGCGGCGAAGATCGAGTCAGTCGAGCCCAGGGAGTTCGTCGCGAACAGCGGCGAGCAATTCATCAACATCAACGGCACGGAGCTCGGCGACACGGTCGTCTTCTCCGGAGGCAAAGCCGGCGAGCTGAAACTCGAAGTCAGCGCGAAAACCGAGAGGGGAGTCATCGCCTACGTTCCCGACGAGATCATTGCCAATGAAGGCCGCTACACATTGAGCATGGGCAGCGCGGGCAGCGCGACGTTCGACGTCGTGGTTCCCAAGCCCGCGGATCCGCTCGTGCTCCAGGTTCCCGATCCTGTAACCGCGCCCGCAACCGGACGCGACGGCGCGCGCGTTTCCTTTACCGTATGGCCGCTCGGCGGCGGCGATCCGCGTCCCATCGTGACGTGCGATCACGCCTCGGGCGATCTCTTTCCGATCGGTTACACGATCGTGAAGTGCACCGCCTCGAACTCGCTCGGCGAGCACGCGTCGGGCGAAGTCTTCGTCACGATTTACGACGGCACACCGCCGACGCTCGTCGTGCCGCACAAGATCGTCGTTCCCGCGGAGAGCCGCGAGGGCGCGTTCGTGAAGTGGGAAGCAACAGCGAGCGATTTCATCGACGGCACAGTTCCGGTGTCATGCGATCCGAAGTCGGGCTCGCTGTTCCCGATCGGCATCACGACGGTCACATGCACCGCGACGGACTCGGCGCTCAACGTCGGGGTCGCCACGTTCACCGTTGAAGTATTCGAAGGAAAACA
>DATKFO010000745.1:0-4281 GCA_035544355.1 Thermoanaerobaculia bacterium | reverse complement strand
CGACGGCATCGCGTCGGCTGTGCTCGCGATCGACTTCCTTCGCAATGTGGAGGGATGGTCCGGGATCGACGCAGAGCATGTGAACTACGACGTGCGCGCGAGCTGGCTCACCACGCGTTTTCACGAGCCCACCGCCATCGTCGACTTTCTCTATCACCCCGACGCCGTCTTCTGGGCCGATCATCACCGCACGACGTTTCTGAACAGCTCCGTCGAGCGTCACTTTCGCGAGCGCGAGAGCGACTCGATCATTTACGACGCGAAGGCCGGTTCGTGCGCCGGTCTGCTTTGGCGCCGCTTGTCGTATCGCGATCCCCGCCGCGCGGAGCTGGTGGAGTGGGCGGAGAAGATCGATGCCGCGCGCTATGAATCGGTCGAAGAGGCGCTCTCGTTTGCGCATCCGGCGCTACGCATCAGCGTGAGTCTTGCGCGAGCGACCGACGGCTACAGCGAGCGGCTGGTCGCTCTGCTCAGCGAGCACTCGGTGAGTGAAGTCGCCGGCGAGCCGGAGGTGCGGCAGCGATTCCTCGAGGTCGAGCACTCGATGCGCGAGGGGCTCGATCGCGTGCGCGCGGCGGCGAGGTTGCGCGACGACATCATCGTGTTCGACGTCGACGCGGGCGAGGTCATCGTGCCGCGGTATTCGCCGTGGTTGATGTTTCCGGATGCTCGCTATTCGGTCGGTCTCGTGCGACGCGACGACGGCGCGAAGATCACGGCGATGCGCAATCCGTGGCTGGAGTTCGAGAGCGTTCCGCTCGGCGACATCTTCACGCGCTACGGCGGCGGCGGACATCAGCGCGTCGCGTCGGCGAACATCACCGACGCTGCGTCTGCGCGCACGACGCTCGAGCAGATCACGACGGACATCACGAACGCCGAGCGCGAGCGCGCAGCGTTACCCAGACGATGATCGACCGTTTCAATTTCTACGACATCTACGGATATCTCATTCCGGGGATGCTGCTCATCGCGCTCATCTGGCTTCCCCACGCTGTCGTCGCCGGCGCGATGCCGTCGGCCGCCGTGACCGCCGCGGTCGCCGCGTTGATCGCCGCATACATCGCCGGCCACGTGCTGCAGGTTCTCGCAACCAAGGTGATTCCGATCAATACAGGCGCCGGCGGCCGTTTCCCATCGGATTGGATGCTCGACGAAGACGACAGCACGTTTCCATCCGCTCTCAAGAAATCGCTCGCCGATGCGATCAAGACGAGATTTGGCCTGGACGTCCGAAATCATGCGCCGTCGCGACGCACGGCGTTCTTTCTTTGCCGCGATGCGTTGATCGCCGCAAAGACGACGCCGTATGTCGAGCAGTTTCAAGGCTTGTATGCGCTGATGCGAGGGATTTGCGCGGCGAGCGCGATCGGCTGTGCCTATCAAATCGGATGGCTGTGGAGTCCCTGGATCTGCGAGGAGTGCCGCGTGCCGGCCGCAGGATTCACGATGATCCTGCTGCTGCTCGCCGTCTTCCTCGGCATGTTGCACGGCGACGATCGCACCGCGCTCGGCGGACTCGTCCTGTTCCTGTTTGCCGCAGCCGGCACCCTCACGGCGAACGGTCTGGCGCGACACACCGGCGTGCTTTCGGCGGGAGCGCTGTCGTCGCTGACGGTCGCGATTCTCACGTTCGGCGCTTATCTGTCGTTTGCGGCGGAATGGGTGAAGACGATCTATCGAGGCTTCGTCGTGCTCGCCACCTCCAAATCGACATAGCGACGCGCAGGAGTATCCTGTAGCGACCGGTTCATGGAAATCTTCTGCGGCTCTGTTTTCGTGCTGGCGCTCGTCGCGACGCCGTTCATTCTCGCGATCGCGGCGCTGCGCAAAGCGTCGAGAGCGGAAACGCAGCTCGCGAAGCTCGAGACGGAGCTTTCCGCACTGCGCAGCGATTTCCGGAGAGCGCAGGAGCGACCCGCCGCTCCTGTTGCCGCGCCAGCACCGCCGCCGACACCCGCACCCGTACCCGTACCCCCTCCCGTGCCCGTGCCCGCGCCCGCGCCCGTGCCCGAACCCATCGCCGAGCTCCCACCACCTCCACCGCCCATCGCTCCACCGCCGTCCGTGGCTCCACCACCACCCATCGCACCTCCATCCGTCGCGCCGCCTCCACCGCCGCGCGTCACTCCACCACCCACACAACCGCCGTACGTTCCACCGCCCCCGCGCCCACCCGTCGTCAAAAAGCCGTTCGACTGGGAAGCTCTGGTCGGCGTAAAGCTCTTTTCGTGGATCGCCGGCATCGCCGTCGTCATCGCGGCCATCGCGTTCCTCAAATACTCCGTCGAGCACGGATGGATCTCGCCGCCGATTCGCGCGGCGATCGGATTGCTCACCGGCAGCGCGCTGCTCGTCGTCTGCGAGCTGAAAGTCGCGCGCAACTACGCGTTCACGGCGAATGCGATGCTCGGCGCCGGCATCGCGATTCTCTACTCGACGCTCTTCGCCGTGCACGCGCTGTGGCACCTGATGCCCGCGGGTGCGGTGTTCGGCGGCATGATCATCGTCACTGCAGTCGCCGTCGCGCTTTCACTTCGACGCAACGCGCTCTTCATTTCCCTGCTCGGCATGCTCGGCGGCTTCGCGACGCCCGCGCTGCTGTCGACGGGGGAGAACCGTCCGATCGGACTCTTCTCGTATCTGCTGTTGCTCAACGCAGGGCTGGCGTGGGTCGCGTATCGCAAGCGCTGGCCGGCGCTCACGATCGGCAGCGCGATCTTCAGCGTCATCTATCAATGGGCGTGGATCGCGAAGTTCCTCGACGCCGCGCAGCTGCCGCTCGCCGCCGGCATCTTCATCGTCTTCGGCATCGCGGGCGCGACCGCGCTTTGGTTGCGCCGCCGCGACGACAAACAACAAACGATGTTCGATCGCATCGGCCAGATCAGCGCCGCGCTGCCGCTGCTGTTCGCGCTGTTCGTCGCGGCCGTGCCGGCATACGGCGCGCGCTTCAACATCCTCTTCGGATTCCTGCTGCTGCTCGCGGCCGGGCTCGGCATCATCGCGATGCTGCGCGACGTCGAGTGGCTACACGGACTCGGCGCGGTGGCGA
Organism: Thermoanaerobaculia bacterium; assembly: GCA_035544355.1. GTDB lineage: Bacteria > Acidobacteriota > Thermoanaerobaculia > Gp7-AA8 > Gp7-AA8 > DATKFO01. The sequence continues at coordinate 1,226 of DATKFO010000745.1, read as the reverse complement.
CACTGCTCACGTTCGCGATCTGGCTCGGCGTTTCGTATCGAAGGATTCCTGACGCGTGGCCGATCGTCCTCGCGTGGCTGAGCGCGTTCATCGTGTTCTATCTCGCAATCGGCTTGCGCTATCGATCGAGCCTCGTCATCGCTGCAGGCGCGTTGTTCTTCGTCTTCCCCGCGCTCGTGCAAATCGAGCCGCGCGCGGCGTCACCTGTACTGTTGTTCGTGACCCTCTTCGTGCTGCTCGCGCTCGCCGCGGCGTATGCGATTCGCTACGAAGAAGGCCTCGTCTACTTCGTCGCCGCGTTCTTCGCGATCGTCACCGAAACGCTCTGGTCGGTGAAGCATCTGACGGGCGATCGGCTCTACGCCGGCCTCGCAATCTACGCGATCTTCGGCTTCCTCTTCCTCGGTATCCCCGCGCTCGCGCGGCGATTCCAGCGCACGCTGAAGCCCGAAAGCGGCATGACCGTGACGGTCGTCGTCAGCCTCGCGATGCTGCTGTTCCTCACATTCGATCGCGTTGCGGCCGGCGCGTTGTGGGGACTCGCGATTCTGCTCGCGGTGATGCTGATCGGCACGATCGCCGAGGCGAGATTCACTGCGAAGCCGGCACTGGCGGTTGTTGCGGTGATCCTTTCGTGGATCGTGCTCGCGTCGTGGTGGGAAGCGGCATCGCTCGAGGCGGCGCTGATTCCCGCGCTGTTCGTGATCGCGATCTTCGGCGTGCTCGTGATTCTCGCGAGCGCGTGGGCGGGGAAGGCAACTGGATCGCCGAGCTTCTCCAATCAAACGCATCTCGCGCTCGCGGGGCACGTGTTCCTGATCTTCGTCGCCGCGCAACGCAGCCTCGCCTATCCGCCGTGGCCGTTCCTCGCCGTGCTCGCCGTGCTCGATCTCGCGGTCGGCGTCGCCGCGTTGTATCTGCGGCGCGGCTCGCTGCTGATCGGTAGCGCTGTGCTGTCGCAGATCGTATTGATCGTCTTCGCGTCACACGCAGAACGCTGGCCGTATCCGCACGTTGCGCTGATTTCGGCGCTCGTCGTCGCGCTGTACGCAGTCGTTTGGTACGTGCTCGCGAAACAGGAAAAGGTTTTCGCGCGCGCGGCGATGGCGGCACTCCTCCTCGGACATCTCGTCGCGATCGGCGCCGGCGCGAGCGCGGTACCGCCCGTGTTCACCTCCCTGCTGTTCACGCACGCGGCGCTCGCGATCATCACGCTGATTCTCGCG
>DATKFO010000744.1:0-4566 GCA_035544355.1 Thermoanaerobaculia bacterium | reverse complement strand
TGTCCCTGAAAAACCGGGCACGGGAGCGGGCTCGGGCACGGGCTCGGGAGAGTCGACGTGCGGCGGATCACGTCCGTCGCACTCCCCTCGACCCATCATGCGTTCGTGAAACTCGCACTCACCTGCCTGCTCCTCGCGACGAGCGCGCTCGCCGCCGATGTTCCCAACCCGATCCTCTTCGTCACGCAAGTGCCGATGCCGGGCGATTTCACGACGATCGGATCCACATTCGGGAATCACAGCGGCGCGATCGATTCCGTTCCGCGCGGCGGCGATCTCTGGATTCGTTATCCCGACGGCACGCTCAAAAATCTCACGCGCGCTGCGGGCTTCGGCACCGAAGGGATGCAGACCACGAACGCGATCGCGGTGCGCGATCCGGCGGTGCACTGGAGCGGGACGAAGGCACTGTTCAGCATGGTCGTCGGCGCGCCTCCGCGGCAGTTCGAATGGGGCACGTTTTACTGGCAGATCTACGAAATCACAGGCCTCGGCAAAACCGACACGCCGGTGATCCGCAAGATCGATGGTCAACCTGTTGACTTCAACAACATCAGCCCGATCTACGGCACCGACGATCGCATCCTCTTCACGACCGATCGCTCGCGCAATGGCGCGCGGCATTTGTATCCGCAGCTCGATGAGTACGAAGAAGCGGCGACCGTCACCGGCATCTGGAGTCTCGATCCGCAATCCGGCGATTTGCGATTGCTGAATCACACGCCGTCCGGCGCGTTCACGCCGCTCATCGACAGCTTCGGCCGCGTGATCTTCACGCGCTGGGATCACCTGCAGCGCGATCAGCAGGCGGACACCGACGCGCTTGACGGCAACACGTACGGCACGTTCGATTTCGCGGACGAGAACGCGAACGCGGCGAAGCTCGCGCAGAAGACGGAGATCTTTCCCGAGCCGCGAGCCGCGCGCCCCGATCTGCTCGCCGGGACGAACCTCGAAGGGAACAGCATCAATCACTTTTTTCCGTGGGAGATGAACGAAGACGGGACGTCCGAGGAGACTCTGAATCACGTGGGGCGCCACGAGCTGCATTCGTATTTCAATCGCAGCATCAACGACGACAACACCGTCGTCGAATTCATCTCTACGCAACAGAACACGCAGAACTTCTTTCAGATCGAAGAAGACCCGACGCGGCCCGGACGCTTCTTCGGCGTCGACGCGCCGGAGTTCGGTTCGCACGCATCGGGACACGTCGTGAGCCTGCTCGCGGAGCCGGAGCGGCCCGCGGATTCGATGACGGTCACACGCGTGACGCCGATCGGCGACGCGAGTCACTATCGCGAGCCGCTGCCACTCGCGAACGGCACACTGCTCGTCGTGCACGCCAGTGAAACGCGCGACGACGCGAACGACGGCACGCGCGCGAATCCGCAATCCCGCTACGCGTTTCGCATCGAAGGGCTCGACGGCACGAAGCTCACGAATGGCATCACCGCGAGTGTGACGTGGTGGGATCCCGACGTGCTCGTGACGTGGTCGGGCACGTTGTGGGAGTTGAATCCGGTCGAAGTGCGCGCGCGCACGCGTCCCGTGTCGCGGCGCACGCTGCTCGAGGAACCGGAAGCGAGTGTGTTTCGCGAAGAAGGCGTCGACGTCGAAGCCTTCAAGCGCGATCTCGTCGCCAAGAATCTCGCGATCATCGTGAGCCGCGACGTCACCGCGCGCGACGCCGCCGACAAGCAGCAGCCGTTCAATCTGCGCGTCGCGAACGGAACCGCGTCGCACGTCGCGTCGAACGGCAAGGTCTACGACATCGCAAACATGCAGTTCTACCAAGCCGATCAAGTCCGCGGCCTCGGCGGCACGCAATCGCCGAAAGCCGGACGCCGCGTGCTCGCGCGCGTGATGCACGACGCGTCACCCGCAACGGTGAAGATCGCCGCAGACGGATCGGTCGCAGCGTTCGTACCCGCAAATCGCGCGCTGAGCTGGCAGACGACGAACGCCTCGGGCACCCCCGTCGTACGCGAACGCTACTGGCTCACGTTCCAACCGGGCGAAGTGCGCGTCTGCGCCGCATGTCACGGCGTGAACACGCGCGATCAACTCGGCAAGCCGACGCCGCAAAACGCGCCGCTCGCGCTACGCACACTGCTGCAGGTTTGGAAGAGGACGGCAAGTGGGAAGCGGAGGTCGGTGAAGAAGTAGTGAGAGCACGTAGGACATGCTCTCAGCTTGTCCTGCGCGTGCCACTCGCCGGGGAGTGGCGGGCTGCGACGACAGCACGATTTCCGCGTGGGCGGGCCGCCTGGAGAGGCGGCCCTACGTTGCGGCACAGACAGGAGTGTCTGTGCCACACGACTCAGCGGCTCTCGACCGCCATCGATGGCCGCTCGCCGCGCACGAACGCGGACTTGTTGAGCCAGTGTTTTTCCGGGTAGTACGCGAACACTGCGGTGCCGCCGCGAATCGTATCGATGAGCTTGTGCGCGACTTTCGTGCTCACTGCGGGGCAGCCCCAGCTGCGCCCGAGGCGGCCGAGGAGCTTGATGGCTTGCTTGCTGACGTAGGCCGCGCCGTGCAGCACGATCGCGCGATCCCACGCCATGTCGTTGAATCCCTCTTCGAGACCGCGCAGGCGCAGCGAATATCCGTTGCCGCCGACGTAGGTGTCGGCGGTGACGAACAGTCCGAGGGAGGTGGCGAGACTGCCGGGGCTGTTCGAGAAATACTCGGTGACGTTGTCGCCGCTGTTCCTGCCGTGCGCGACGAGCTCGCGGAACAGCAGCTTGCGCGTTTGCAGATTGAAGACGAAGAGACGCGGCTGCGTGGAGGGGATCGAATAATCGATGACGGTGAGCAGATCGCGGCGCTTCACGAGACCTTGCTCCGCGGCGTTTTCGCTCGCGGTGAGCGCGAGCCGAAGCACGCCAGGTTTCAACCCCGGCGCCTGACGCACGAGCGTTTTCACCAGCCGTTCAGGCTGGCCCGCGTTGGCGTGCAACGACGGCGTCAAAGCGAGCGCAAGCGCGATGAGGGGAATGATTCGTTTCATCTGATGGAACCGGGTACTGCCCTGGACTTGGCCGATGATAACAAATCCGCGCGCGTTCCATTTCTGTTGAGCTGCCTCACCTGCCCGGCGGCAGCTCCGGCGGACCATCCGGGATGTACGGCCGATACTCCGTCCCCTTCGATTTTTCCGCGAAATCGCGTTGCACCGCTGCGACGTCAGACGGACTCGTGAAGAGATCGATCATCGTCGCGGCGAGTGCTTTCGCCGCGTACGTCATCCCCTTGTGTCCGATCGACATCCCTCCGCACGCGACGACGGGCCAGCCGTGCCACGGTGCGTCCTTCGGCGCCGTCGTCACGCTGAGATGAATCGTCGGAATCTTCCAGCTCACGTCGGCGACGTCGGTCGATCCGCCTTCGGGCGGGCCGGGCGTTTCGTCGAGCGGCTTCACCGGTTCGATGAGTCCCTTCTCCGGAACGTTCGTCGCGCGCTGAATCGCCTTCGCAAATTCCTGCTCCTCGGGCGTGAACTGAAGCGGTCCGAGCCAGTCGAGATTCGCGTGCAGCAAACGCTCGCCCGGCATGTTCACGAGCATGTTCCAGTCGCCGCCGAGGATCGTGAGCGTGGATTCGACGTCGGCGGACATCGCGGCGCCCGTGGCGATCTTGCGCACGCGGCCGAGCATCTCTTCGACGCCGCTGCGCTCGGTGTCGCGGATCCACATCCACACCTTCGCGTATTCGGGCACGACGTTCGGCACGTCGCCGCCCTTCACGAGCACGTAGTGCATGCGCGCGGACGGCTTGATGTGCTCGCGCATCATGTTCACGCCGTGCGTGAAGAGCTCCATGCCGTCGACCGCGCTGCGTCCGTTCCACGGATCGAACGCGGCGTGCGCGGCGCGTCCGCGAAATTCGACGGTGATGTCCACGAGCGCCTGACTGCTCTTCGTGTCCGCTTCGATCTCATCGCTCGGATGCCACGCGAGCATCACGTCGACGCCGTTCATCACGCCGTCGCGCAGCATGTAGATCTTCCCGCCGACCGCTTCCTCCGCGGGCGTGCCGAAGAATTTCACCGTGCCGTGCAGCGCGCCTGATGCGATCTGCTCCTTGATCGCGATCGCCGCGGCGAGACTCGCGACGCCGAAGAGATTGTGGCCGCAGCCATGTCCCGGCGCGCCCGCTTCGAGCGCTTCCTTCGTCGACGTCGCCTTCTGCGAGATGCCCGGCAGCGCATCGAACTCGCCCATGATCCCGATCACCGGCTTGCCGCTGCCGAACTCCGCGACGAACGCGGTCGGCATCGCCGCGACGCCGCGCGTCACGCGAAATCCATTTTTCTCCGCGTAATCCGCGAGTGCCTTCGATGAGCGCGTTTCGCGCAACGCCGTCTCCGCGTAGCGCCACACCTCATCGCTGAGCGCGGTGAGCTCGTCGCGGCGGCTGTCGATCGACGTCGCAGCCTTCTGTTTTTCCGCGACGTGCGGAAGCACGGGCTTCTTCGGAGCGGCGTCAGCCGCGAGTGCGATGGACAGAGCGAGTGCGCACGTAACCAGCTTCATGCGTGGATTATATGGAGTGGGGCGG
>DATKFO010000743.1:0-4517 GCA_035544355.1 Thermoanaerobaculia bacterium | reverse complement strand
AGCCACCGCTTTCTGATCCGGATCACAAAGCGGTGGCTTTGCCACCGCACTCCTAAACTACGTAAAGCTGACCGCCAGCTTCGAGCCCTCTTCTTTGTAGATCGTGTCGACGAAGCGAATCACGTTCGTCTTTAGCGACATGAAGAGCGACGAGACGCGGATGCCGCCGCCGAAGAAGCGCACGCCGCGCAGCAAGTCGCCGTCGGTGACGCCGGTTGCGCAGAAGATGATGTCGTCGCCTGCAGCGAGATCGTTCGTGTCGTAGATCTTCTCGTGATCTTCGAAGCCCATCGACTTCAAACGATCTTCCTGCCATTTCTCGAGCGGCTTGAGGCGTCCCTGCATTCTTCCGTTGAGACACCGCATCGCCGCAGCAGTTAGCACGCCTTCCGGTGCGCCGCCGATTCCCATCGCCGCGTGAATGCCGGTGCCGCGCACTGCGGCGGCGATGCCGGCGGACAGATCGCCATCGGTGATCAGCTTGATGCGCGCGCCCGCTTCGCGGATTTGCGCGATCAGGTCGTGATGGCGCTCGCGATCGAGCACGACGATCGTCAGCTCATCGACGTTGCGCTGGAACGCATGCGCGATCGCGCTGAGATTTTCTTCGACCGATGCGTTGAGATTCACGGCGTCGGCCGCAGTCGGACCGACGACGATTTTGTCCATGTAGATGTCGGGCGCGTTGAGCAGGCCGCCTTTTTCGGAGCCGGCGAGCACCGCGATCGAGTTCGCGGATCCGGTCGCGCAGAGGTTCGTGCCTTCGAGCGGATCGACGGCGATGTCGACCTCGGGATAGATCTCGCCTTCGGTCCAGCCGCGGCCGAGGGGCTCGCCGACGTAGAGCATCGGCGCCTTGTCGCGCTCGCCCTCGCCGATGACGACGGTGCCGCGCATCTTCAGCCGGTTCAACTCTTCACGCATCGCCTCGACCGCGACCTGGTCGGAGTACTTGCGCTTGCCGTAGCCCATCGTGCGGGCCGAGGCGATAGCGGCCTTTTCCGCCGCCCGAAGAATTCCGATTTCGAGACTCGATTCCATGGTGCTCCGATCTTGTAAAGCCGGGATTTTTGCGCCGCACACTCTAGCCCATTTGGAGTGCGGCGGCCATGCCGCCGCTTGGTACCGAGACGTAGAACAGGTTTCAGCCTGTCCCCTGACAGCTGTCGTCGAGCAGGACAGGCTGAAGCCTGTCCTACGTTGCCTGGACTTTCCTGCGAGATGGGTGAAGCGGCGACGGCGGTGGCCGGTCGCCGCTGGCGGACCTACGTCTTCTTCTCTGTCGCGCGCTCGTAAAGCTCGCTCATCTCCCGCTCCTGCTGCGCGCTGATCGGCGGGTTGTATGCGGCGATGCCCGTCACGGTGTGGCCGATGATCAGGTTGTGGATGTCGTGCGTGCCTTCGTACGTCTTCACCGATTCGAGGTTGAGCATGTGGCGGATCACCGGGTATTCATCCGAGACGCCGTTTGCGCCGAGGAGGTCGCGGGCGCTGCGGGCGATCTCGAGGGCGATGTTGCAGTTGTTCATCTTCGCCATCGAGACGTGATGCGGCTTGAGCTTGCCCTGATCCTTGAGGCGCCCGGTCTGCAGCGCGAGCAGCTGGCCCTTCGTGATCTCGGTGATCATCCACGCGAGCTTGTTCTGCACGAGCTGATGCGACGCGATCGGCTGTCCGCCGAATTGGATGCGCGATTTCGCGTAGTTCAGCGCCGTCGAGTAGACGCCCATCGCGGCGCCGAGGACGCCCCAGGCGATTCCGTAGCGCGCCTGGGTGAGACAGGAGAGCGGGTACTTGATGCCGTTCGTTTCCGGCAACACGTTCTCCGCGGGGATGCGGCAGTCTTCGAAGAAGAGCTGCGACGTGACCGACGCGCGCAGCGAGAATTTGCCCATGTGATACGCGGTCGAGAATCCAGGCGTGCCTTTCTCGACGATAAACCCGCGGATCGATCCCTCGGCCTTGGCCCAGACGACGGCGACGTCCGCAATGCTGCCGTTCGTGATCCACGCCTTTGCGCCGTTCAGAACCCACGAGTCTCCGTCTTTTCGGGCATGGGTCCGCATCGCGCCGGGGTTCGAGCCGAAGTCGGGCTCGGTGAGGCCGAAGCAGCCGATCTTCTCGCCGGCCGCGAGCTTCGGAATCCAGTAGTCCTTCTGCTCCTGCGAGCCGAACGCGTAGATTGGGTACATCACCAGCCCCGACTGCACGGAGGCGAACGAGCGGAGGCCGGAGTCGCCGCGCTCGAGCTCCTGCATGATCAGGCCGTACGCGACGTTGTTGAGTCCGGGAAGGTCGTAGTCCTTGATCGTGGCGCCGAAGAGGCCCATTTCGGCCATCTTCGGGATGAGATGCATCGGCATTTTCTCTTCGCGATGCGCGTGCTCGATGATCGGGATGACCTCTTCGTCGACGAAGTCGCGAACGGTCTGGCGCACCATGAGCTCGTCTTCACTGAAGAGCGAGTCGATTTCCAAATAGTCGACGCCGGGGAAGCTGGTGGACACGGGTAACTCCTTTGCAGTTCGTTGGGGCGGGGCGAATGATATCAGGGAGATTCGATGAAAAAATCCGCCGTTCTCGCGTTGCTCATGATCCTCGGCTGCACGACCGCAACCTCGCCGCCGCCACAGACTTCTGAGTTCAAAAACCTGCAGGTGTTTCCGCGCGACATTCCGCACGACGAGCTCATCGCCGCGATGAAGGGATTCACGCGCGCACTCGGCGTCCGCTGCGATTTCTGTCACGTCGTCACGGCGACCACGCCGGAGATGGAGTTCGATTTTCCGAACGACACGAAGGACGAGAAGAAGAACGCGCGCGTGATGCTCCGGATGACGATGGATGTGAATCGCGAGTGGGTTCCAAAGATCATCCGGGAGTCGCAGGACCAGCCGGCGATGGTCAGTTGCTGGACGTGTCACCGCGGGAAATCGAAGCCGGAGAATCCGCCGCCACCGCCACCAGCGCGGTAGGGGCGGCCTGCGGCCGCCGACCACTCGGGTAAACTTTCTCATATGTCTGTCGACGTCAAAGAAGCCGTCGCTCACGCGCGCGACTACCTCGTCTCGATCTTTCCGGTCACCGGACGTGTCGAGTTGGAGGAGGTCGAGCCTTATCCCGATCAAGACGATCCTGGCTGGCGAATCACGTTCAGCTATGACCGCGATGAGCCCGATCCGCTCGGATTGACGACATTTCTTCCGCCGCAGCATCGCCCGAAGAGAAGGGTTTACAAGGTCGTCAGCGTCCGTGGCGATGGCACACCGGAATCGGTGAAGATCCGCAGTGGTGACACGAACTGACGCCGACTTGTTGAAGACGTATGCCGGCAGGGGTGTTCTGCTCGATGCGAACCTGTTGCTGCTTCTCGTCATTGGAACGTGTGATCGGAAGTTGGTGCGCACGTACAAACGGCTCAGCATCTTTGCCGAGGAAGACTTCGATCTCCTCGCTCTCGTGGTGTCAGCATTTCGGCATCTGTATGTGACCCCGAACATCATCACGGAAGTCAGCAACCTGGCTGGTGCGCTGAGCGGAGATGTGAAACGTCAGTGCTTCCGAACGCTCGCTGAGTCGATTCGCGCATCCGAAGAGCTCATCGTCTCGAGCCGCGATGCATCCAACAACGAGATGTTCGTCGAGTTTGGCGTGACTGACGCCGTCATCAACATTTGCGCCGGCGAGCCGCCACTCGTGTTGACGGTGGATTTCCCACTCGCACAAACGCTCGCTTCACGCGGGCGGCCCGTTGTGAACTTCAATCATCTCCGGTACACGTATTGGCAGTAATCCGCGTCGCGATGTACGCGATGTGCGGATGCGGGTAGAGAAAATCCACGCGCCGCACGTCCACTTTGAACCCGTGGCGTCCCAGGCGCGCGACGAACGCGTCGGGATCTTCGTAGTTGAACGTCTCGGCGTACGTAATGCGCAGCAGCGTCATCGACAGCCATTCCTGCGCGCGGTTCCACGCGTTCTTGATCCGCGCGCGCGGATCCTGCTCTTTGATCAGCAGCACGCCGCCGTCACGCAATCGCCCCGCGGCGCGCGCGAGGATGCCGTCCCACTGCGCGATCGGAATCGCGTAGAGCACGTCCATGATCGCGATGCAATCGAACGTGCCGCGCACGACGTCGTCGAAGCCTGCGACGAATGCGATTGAGTCACGATTGGTATTCGCGACTTTGCTGAGATCCGGTTCGACCGCGACGATGCGTGCGACGCCGCGCGCGGCCGCGAGCCGCGAGAAGACCCCGTGGCCCGCGCCGATCTCGAGCATCGTGCGCGTGTCGCGCGGCATGAAGCGCAGCACGCGCAAGAACGGGCAGGTGAGGAAGCGGATCAGCGCGTGAACGCGCGTCGAAATGCGTGAACGACGGAACGCGCGATGCAGTACGATGAGCGCACGCAAGAAATCCACGGCTCGGGAGCATATGCAATTTCTGAAGATGTGGTGGCGCGAGCTCGCCGGCGCGCTCGTGGTGCTGCTTTCTCGTCTTGCGACGATGCCGCGG
>DATKFO010000742.1:0-3552 GCA_035544355.1 Thermoanaerobaculia bacterium | reverse complement strand
AAAACTCGGCGACTACGAGGAGCTGCTTCTCAAATATCTCCAGGGCGGAACATACACAACGTGGTGCGTCGACAAAGGCATCCGCGACACCGGCCCGTGGATCAACGACGTCTACTACGGCACGCACAAGGCCGCGCGCATCTACTACTCGCCCGCCGTCATCCGCTGGCTGAAGAACGGCCGCAAGGGCGTGATCCCCGACGGCGCGATGATCATCAAGGAAGGCATCGACGCGCCCGCCGCGCGCTACGAGAACACGCCGCCCGATCCGATCACCGACTGGACGATCATGATCCGCGACTCGAAGGGCTCCGCCGACGGCTGGTTCTGGGCCGAGCTTTTCGACAAGCAAGTCCCCGACCGGCATCAATATCCGTACAACTATCCAAACGCCGGCTTCGGCCTCTACTGCACGCGCTGCCACGCGTCGGCGGAGCGCGAGCTGACGTTCTCATCGCTCAACAACATCAAAGGATTTCCCGGCGAGTTCCTCACCTATCGCGTCGACGACACGTGGCGTGACGAGACGAAGAAACAGCCACACCACGGGACCGCGTTCGCCGAGCTCGCGCCGCCCACACCGACCGTCGCGCCGAATCCCGAGTTCCTCGAAACGTTCCGGTCGTTCGCGCCCGTGTCCTCGAACGAAGTCCAGCGCATTCCGAATGAGACCTGGGACGACGTGCCCGCGACGCCAAAAGCGCCGCAGATGTTTCTCACGTCGAACCAGTGCCTCACCTGCCACAGCGCAGCGAACGGCGTATTCGGACCGACGATGTTCCTGCCGTCGAAGGAAGGACACGGTCACGGCATCAACGTCTCCGAGTACACCGAGTGGCGCTGGTCGCCGATGGGACTCGCCGGACGTGATCCGATTTTCTACGCGCAGTTCGACAGCGAGCTCGCGTACATCAACACGATTCCCGACGAAGCGAAACGCAACGAGCTGCGCACCACGCTCGTCAACACCTGCTTCCGCTGCCACGGCGTGATGGGCCAGCGGCAGCACGCGATCGATCATCCCGGCGAAAGCTTCCTCGCCGACTACGTGCTCGCCACCGGGAGCATGCCCGGCGCGAAATACGGCGCGCTCGCACGCGACGGCATCAGCTGCGCGTCGTGTCACCACATCCGCCGCGACGTCATCCCGTCCGGCACGAAGACCACGCCGCTCGAATACTTTCTCGAGCACTCCATCACCGGACTGTTCCAGACCGGCCCCGCGAACGAGTTGTTCGGCCCGTTCAAGGACGACGAGATCGTGACGACGCCGATGGACAACGCGCTCGGCATCAAGCCGAGGTTCAACGAGTACATCAAGAGCTCGCGCATGTGCGGCCACTGCCACACGATCAACCTGCCGGTCGTCGACAGCCCGGCGCCGGGCATGCATTCGATCGAGCAGGCCACGTATCTCGAATGGCTCAACAGCGATTATCAAAACGAGTTCGGCAAGCCCGGGCCGAATGCGAAGAGCTGTCAGGACTGCCACATGCCCGGAGACTTCAAGAGTCCGCCGGAGAAGATCGAGGTCTCGCCGCTGCAGACGCGCATCGCCATCGTGCAGGACGACACGTATCCCGCCGCGGAGCATCGCGCGCCGTTCAACGACATCCGCGTGCGCTTCCGCGAGTCCGGTTTCGCCCGCCACGAGCTCCTCGGCATGAACGGATTCCTCCTCGAGCTGTTCAACCAATTCAACGACATCCTCGGCGTGCGCAAGCTCGACTACATGACCGGCCAGTCCGACGCGCTCGAGCGCGCGAAGATGAATCTCTTCCGCCAGGCGCGATCCGATTCCGCGACCGTCGCGACGACCATGAAGATCGACGGCCGCGATCTCAGCGCGAACGTGACCGTCACGAACCTCACCGGCCATCGCTTCCCGAGCGGCGTCGGATTCCGGCGCCTCTTCATCGAGCTTCTCGTCCTCGAAAACCAGGACGGCCGCGACCGCGTCGTCTGGAGCTCCGGCCGCACGAACGGCGTCGGCGTCATCGTCGACGGCGAAGGACGCCCGCTACCGACCGAATTCTTCGCAAACAATCAATACCAGCCGCACTACCAGCTCATCGACTCCGACGACAAAGTCCAGATCTACGAAGAGCTGACGAAGGACGCGGACGGAAACTTCACCACGAGCTTCATCCGCCGCGACGAAGAAGTGAAAGACAACCGCTTGCTTCCGCTCGGATGGACCGAAGAAGGACCCGATCCATCGTTAAACGGCGAGTTCCTCCACGCAACGTTCCCCAAAGGCAACGCCGCCAGCGATCCTGATTATCGCAATCACAAAGGCAACGACACCGTCACGTACAAATTCACGCTGCCCGACGACGTGAACGTCGCAAACGTCAGCGTGCGCGCGACGCTCTACTACCAGATCATCCCGCCGTACTACCTGCAGCAACGCTTCACCGGCGCCAAAGGCGAACCGACCAAGCGCCTCTACTACCTGACCTCGAACCTCAACGTAAAAGGAACAGAGCTCGACAGCTGGAAGATCCGCATCGCCAGCGCAACGGCGAAGCCGTAAGGCACGTAGGACCGGCTCTCAGCCGGTCCCGGGCCGCCCACAAAAAAAACTTCATCCGCCGACGGAAATCCAACCTCATCCGCAATCTACTCCTTGCGAAAGGAGTAATTGAGAGATGACCTCACCCCAATACGTTGTTCACGCCCGCCCCCTCCCCGACGTCCTGACCGAACTTCGCGAGGCCCTGCAAATCCCCATCGACACGAGCGGCGCCGGCAACGCGCCGGCCTCTCTCATCCCACTGTGGATGATCCCGACCATCCTCGAGTTCCCGCAGCTCACGATCCAATTCCTCGACGAGTTGACGGCGCAACGATTCCCGCAACACGAATTCGAACGCTGGCGCCACGTCGACGCGCATCGCACCGCATCGATCCTCTTCGACTCCGTGCGCAACGAAAATCCCAGCGACACCGAGCGCATCCGGAAAATCCTCAGCGAAGTCATGATGGGACTCGGCATCGGCGGCGCGCTCGCATTCTGGGTAGCCCTCGCCATCGGCTTGATCCTGCTCAAGCTCGGCCCCGTCGGCGTCGTCCTCGCGATCATCGCCATGATCGTCGGCTTCATCATCCTCGCCGTCGTGACCGCGCTCATCGTGATCATCTCCGTGGTCAAAGCAATCCTCGGCCTCTACGCCCAGTCGCTCGAGACCCTCGTTGCAGTCCCAGTCCCCGCGTGACCCGCGTGACGGGCGCCGCAAGGCGCCCGTCACGGTGGCGGGGGGCGAGGGCGTCGTCGCACGTACACACGCGCACGCCTGTCGAAGGCGAAGATGTCCACGGACGCAATGAACGACGATGTCAGTCGGCAGTTTGGCGAGTTCTGGCCTAGTTGCTTGAGAGTTGGGGGTACGCAAATGAGACGAAAGGCAGCAATGAAAAATGGGGGAATAGCAGCAAACAGCTGCCATGCACCTGAGCCGTCGTGGCGCGTGAGGCTGTCGAAACGCGCATGGCCGGAAACAATCATGCACTGTCACGTCACTGCTCGGGCTCTGTGTTTAACGGTATTCC
>DATKFO010000741.1:0-2454 GCA_035544355.1 Thermoanaerobaculia bacterium | reverse complement strand
GTCTGGGCGGGCGGCGGCATCCGCGGCGGCCAGGTCATCGGAAAGACCGACTCGACCGGTGGAAGCGTCACCGACTATGGATGGAGCCAGAACCGCGACGTCCGTCCCGAGGACGTGACGTCGACGCTGTACTCGGCACTGGGAATCGACTACACCACCGTCCGCCACGACGACCCGCTCAACCGCGGATTCGAATACGTCCCGTTCGCGAAGGATGGGGTGTACAAGCCGGTTAGCGAGTTGTTTTAGTAATCGTAGCCCCGGTGCGTAAGCCCGGGGAAAACCGGCACGCAGTTGCCCAATTTGCAAAGCCCGCCGGCTTCATCGGCGGGCGACACCGTGTGGCACAGACACTCCTGTCTGTGCCCAGTTCTCGCCAAAAACGCACAGACAAGAGTGTCTGTGCCACATCGATGAACTTTTCAGTGAACGAACGCTCTCCCCGGTAATCCCACCGCATCTTCTCTGCCTCCGTTCGATGTACGTCGGAGGCGAAGCTCATGAAAATCCTGCTCGCCGTTCTCATCCTGAGCGAGTCCGCGCTCTACGCGCAGGACTGCACCTACAACCCTGCGCGCGTCGAGCCGATCGCCAAACGCCTTTCCCAGCAAGCGGAAGCAGTCGCACCGACGAGGCGCCGCGCGGTCGCGAAGCCGAATCCTCCGGCGTTCGTCGCGAAGAACTTCATCGACGACGAAATCTTTGGCGCGATGACGACCGCGAACATCCGCTGGACCGAGCCTGCGAGCGGTGCGGAGTTTCTGCGGCGCGTCACGCTCGATCTCACGGGACAGATCCCTGACGCCGCGACGGTGAAGTCGTTCCTCGCCGATACGAGCAGCGACAAACGCGATCGAGCGATAGAGCGCCTGCTGGCGAGCGAAGAATTCGTCGATCGCTGGACGCTGTGGCTCGGCGATTCCGTGCGCAACGTCGCGATCGCGTCGAACATGATCATGTTCGAGGAGGGGCGCAACGCGTACTACTCCTGGATGCGCGATCAGATCCGCGCGAACACGCCGTATGACGTGATCGTGCGCGCGCTCCTCACGACGGACGGCAAGACCTTTCAGACCGGCGCGGCGAATTACATCGTGCGCAATTGGCAGAACAACGGTCCGATTCAGGACACGTACGACAACCTCTCCGCCGACACTGCCGAAGCCTTTCTCGGACTGCAGCTCAACTGCCTTTCGTGTCACAGCGGTCAGGGACATCTCGAGCAGGTCAACACGGGTCTCGCGAAGCGCACGCGCCAGGAGTTCTGGCGCAACGCCGCGTTCTTCGCGCAGCTCTCGATCGAAAACCCGTTCGAGGACGAGGACTACGAGTGGCGCATCGGCACGAACCCGGCGGGCTCGTACAAATTGAACACCAAGTCAGGCAACAAGTCCGAGCGCGCGCCGAGTGAGACGCAATCTACGCCGGTCGAGCCCGAATTCATCCTCACCGGTGAGAAGCCAAGTACCGGCGAGGCACGCCGCGCGGCCTACGCGCGTATTTTGACGGCGCATCCCCAGTTCGCGCGCGCGACGGTCAACTATCTCTGGAAAGAAATCTTCGGGATGGGGATTGTCGAGCCGGCGGACAACTTCGATCTGCTCAAACAGGACACGCAGCCGACGCATCCCGCGCTGCTCACGAAGCTGGCGACCTGGTTCTCCGCGAATGGCTACGACCTGCGCGGATTGCTGCGGCTCATGGTGCGGTCGAACGCGTATCAGCTGTCCTCTCACTACACCGTCGCGCCGTGGAGCGAGACGTACACGACGTATTACGCGCGGCGATATCCGCGCCGCATGCTCGCCGAATCCGTGATCGATGCGGTCGCGCGCGCGACGAACGTGCCGGTCTCGATCCCCGTCGCGTTCTCGACGCCCGTGCCGCGCGCGATGGCGCTTCCCGATCCGCGTGAGCCGAACGTGCGCAACAACGTCTTTCTGCCGATCCTCCGCAACTTCGGCCGCGGCGACCGCGACGCCACGCCGCGCACGCGCGACGGCTCGATCTCGCAGGCGCTGCAGATGCTCAACGATCCGGTGATCACGACGCGCGTGAAAACGCGCGCCGCGGAGTTGCTGAAGACGACGCACGATCCGGCGACGATCGCCGACGAGCTCTATGTCGCAACGCTCTCGCGACTTCCGTCGAGTGCGGAGCGCGCTGCGGCGGTCGCGTATCTCAACGACGGCGAGCTCGTCGCGAACACCGAAGACCTCCAGTACGCGCTCATCAACCGGCTCGAGTTCCTGTTCAACTGAGGCGACCATGAAAAAAGACTGCACTTGTCCGCATGGCACGTCGCCGTTCTGGGGCGACGGATTTTCGCGACGCCGTTTCCTGCAACTCGCCGGTACCGGCCTCGTCGCGTCGTATTTTCCCGACGTCGCGAGCGCGAGCCTGTTCGAGACCGCATCGGCCGTCACACCCGACCTGCAGAACACGGCGAAGAAT
>DATKFO010000740.1:0-6729 GCA_035544355.1 Thermoanaerobaculia bacterium | reverse complement strand
CGCTTCGGCGGCGGTCATGTGCGATCGCTGCTCCTTCCATCGCTCGCGCTTCATCGCCGCGATCGCGTCCCAGTCGCGACGCACGAAGGCGAGGATGTCCTCTTTTCGCATGGGAGCAGGATAGCAGCGCTAGAATCCCCCAAATGCCCGAACCATCCCTCATCGAGCGCATCGGCGAAGTGATTCAGGTCCACGCGAACGCGCGGCAGGTGTACGGCGAGCCGGTGGAGCGCGACGGCACGACCGTCATTCCGGTCGCGAAGGTGCAGTGGGGATTCGGTGGCGGCGCGCTCGGGCGCGGTGCGATCGAGCGCGGGGGCGGGGGCGGCGGTGCGCGCGCGATGCCGATCGGGTTCATCGAGCTGAAGAGCGGCGTTGCGGAATTTCGTCCGATCGAGGATCCGGATGACGTCAGCAAA
This sequence comes from Thermoanaerobaculia bacterium, assembly GCA_035544355.1. Lineage (GTDB taxonomy): Bacteria > Acidobacteriota > Thermoanaerobaculia > Gp7-AA8 > Gp7-AA8 > DATKFO01. The sequence goes on along the minus strand of DATKFO010000740.1, from coordinate 6,310 downwards.
GCCGTCCTCATCGGGCTCGCGGGATTCTTCGCGGGGCTGATTCTGTCGCGGCTGCGGTGATCGTGCGCCGCTACAATGCGGCGCGTGCATCCCGAGGTCGAGGAAGTTCGGCCGAAGCTGAAGGAGATCCTCTACGACTGCGCGGTCGACATCCGCGCGACGAAGGCGGCGCTCTATCTCAACGACGGCATGGGGCGGTTCGAGCTCGCCGCGGAGTACGGATTCAAGAACAACGCGCGGCAATCGCTCGACACGAACGATCCGATCGTCGATCGCTGCGGCCGCGGGCGCACGCCGTTCTACATCAACGGACTCGCCGTCGAGCCGCGCTTCGCAGAGATCATGTTCGAGTCGCAGACGGAGCGTCTGCTCGCCGCGCCGATCTATTCGCGCGGGCAGCTCGTCGGCATGATCGACATGCGCGACAAGGCGCAGAAGCAGCCGTTCGAGCAGGCGGACGTGCCGAAGGCGTTGAACATCGCGGAGAAGATCATCGCGCTGTTCGCGAACAAGAACGTGTTCGGGCAGCGCTTCATCACGCTCAGCGACGCGGCGGAGGAGAACGCCCCCGTCGCCACCCAACCCCCGCCCAAACCCGCCCCCGCGCCGCCCGCTCCCGCGCCTCCGCTCGCGGCTCCGCCGCTCGCGTCCGCGCCGCCGCCCGCTCCGCGTCCGGCCCGAGCTGCCGCGGCTGCGCCGCAGCCGCACGTGCCGCGCCTCGCAACGCTCGTGCTCGAAGCGCGGACCGCTGCGAGCCGCATCGTCGTCGCGTCGCCGCCGGAGTCGCTCAACGAAACGGATTTCGCAGCTGCGCGTGATGTGCTGCGCTCGATCCTGCTGATCCCAGGTGCTGCCGCCGCGATGCTTTCCGCGTTCGGACATCTCGGGGGTGTGCAGGAGATTGCGGCTCGCGCGGCGCTTTCCGAGGATGCGAAAAACTTTTTGCAGTCGAAATTGAATGTGTGGCTGACGAAGCGTGGCGATGCCGGCGGCTTCGTGAGGACAACCATCCAGACGCCGTTCGGCACGAACGGGCCGCCGATCGACGCGAAGCAGTTGCAGAAAGTCTTCACTGCGCCGCTGAACATCGGCTCGTTGCGCGGGTTGTATCTGACCGTCGCGTTTGCGACGACACCGGATCGGGTCGCGCACGAATTGCTCGCCGTGTTGCATTCGCATCTGCAACTCGCGGTTGAGCAATCGATGCAGCGCGGCAGCGCGAACGCGACGCGCCTTCACATCGCGGAAAAAATGCTCGAGCCCGACTTCGCGAAGTATCCGGAGCTGCGGCGGCACTCCGACGCCGTCGCGAAGCTCGCCGAATCGTTCGCGCGTTTTCTCGCGCTGTCGACTGCGGAAGCCGAAAACGCGCGCATCGCCGGCATCGTGCACGACGTCGGCATGCGACTGCTCGATTACGAGCGGCTCTATCGCAAGCGTGATCTCTCGCAGGACGAGCTCGGAATTCTGCGCGAGCACGTCTCCATCGGTGCCGTGCTCGTCGAGCCGCTCCTCGGCGGCGAGATCGCGCGCGCGGTGCTCGCCCATCACGAGCGTGTGGACGGCCGCGGCTATCCGAACGAACTGCACGGCGACGAGATCCCGCTGCTCGCGCGCATCGTGCAGCTCTGCGACGCCTTCGTCGCCATCACCGATCCCGACTCGTATCAGCCGCCGGAGCCGGTCGAGACCGCGCTGTCGATCATCTCGCGCGGCGCCGGATCGCAGTTCGATTCCAACCTCGCGCCGCGCTTCGCGGACATGGTGCGCGCGGACGCCACGGCGAGATGAGCTAAACTCGGCGCGGTCCCAATCCGCCTCTCACTGGAGTTTTCATGTCCCCATCCCGGCTCGCCGCCGCAGTTCTCGCACTGATTCCTCTCGCACTCTTCGCCGCCGATGAGCCGTGGGACGCTCCGCCGTTCACTTCCGATCCGAAAGCGCTCGTCGCCGCCGCGGAGCAAGTCCCGGCCGCCGACTCCTCGGTGATCGTGCTCCTGAGCGACACGACGTGGACGTTCGAGAGCGACGGCCGCTTCCGCGCGGTCGAGCGACCGTTGTTGCGCGTCGTCGATGAGCAGGGCATCGAAGACGCGGCGACCGTCAGCACTCCGTGGGCGCCGTGGTATCACGACCGTCCGGCGATCGACGCGCGTGTCGTCACGAAAGACGGGACGGTGCACAAGCTCGACGCATCGACAATCACGGATGCGCCCGCGGGCCAGGCATCGCTCGACATCTTCAGCGACGAACGCCAGGTGCGCGCGCCGCTGCCCGGCGTGGCTGCGGGATCGGTGATCGAATACGTGATCACGCACAGCGGAAAGAGTCCGATCGAAGGCGCCGGCGACGTGCGCATGCTCGAGAGCGCGGGCTACTTTCCGATTCATCGCTTCCGCCTCACGATCGATACGCCCGCGCAGCTCGAGCCGCGCATCGTCAATGAGAGCGCGATCAAGCCGGCGATTGCGACGCGCGACGGCCGCCGCCGCACGACGTTCGAGAAAAACGACATCGCGGCGTTGAAAGACGTCGAATGGGGTCTTCCGTTCGATCAGTGGCCGTATCCGTACATTGCCGTTTCGACCGGCACGTCGTGGCAGGACGTCGCGCGCCGCTACGCCGGGATCGTCGACGGGCAAATCGCCGGCAGCGACTTGAAGAAACTCGTCGCGAGCATCATCGGCACCGCGACCGATCGCCAGGAGATCGCCGCGCGTCTGCTCGCTGCGATTCAGAAAGACATTCATTACGCCGGCTTCGAAGTCGGCGCGGGCTCGATCGTGCCGCGGTCGCCGCGCACGGTGCTCGCGAACAAGTACGGCGACTGCAAGGACAAGGCGACGCTGCTCGTGGCGATGTTGCGCGAAGCGGGGCTGCCGGCGCACGTCGTGCTGCTTCGCTCGGGCAACGATCTCGACGTCTTCGCGGATCTTCCCGGTCTCGGCCGCTTCAATCATGCGATCGTCGTCGTCGACGGCGAGACGAAATTCTGGATCGATCCGACCGACGAGTACGCACGCGCAGGCGAGTTGCCGCAGGACGATCAGGGTCGCATGGTGTTGATCGCCGATGCGGCGACGACGACGCTCACGCGCACACCCGAAGCACCCGCGGACGCGAACGTCACAATCGAAACGCGAACGGTCACGCTTCCCGAGCACGGTCACGGATCCTTCGCCGAGGTTACGGAGACGAAGGGGGCGGTCGACTCGAGCATGAGGCGGTGGGTCGCGACGACCGATCGCAAAGAATTTCGCGAGTCGATGGAGAAGTACGGCAAGTCGTATTACGTCGCGAAGATCGTGAAGAAGATCGACGTGACCGATCCGCGCGATCTCTCGAAACCGTTCCTGCTCACGATCGAAGTCGACGACGCGGGCAGCTCGGATGTCGATGGCGGCGAAGGATTGGTCGGAATCCATCCGAGCGGCCTCTTCTCGAATCTGCCGGAAGACCTGGAGCCCGATGGAGGCGACGATCCGGACGATCGCAAACCGCGCGTGCACGACTTCGTCTTCTGGCGTCCGTACGCGAAAGAGTGGCGCTACCGCATCGCGCCGCCGGAGGGCTACGTCGCGCGCACGCTGCCGGAGAATGAGACGAAGAAACTCGGCACGGCGATGTTCTCGCGCACGTACTCCGTCGAACCGAACGGCACCATCGTCGCCACGCTGCGATTCGACAGCGGGAAGCGCCGCATCACCGGCGCCGAATACGAAGAGATGCGCACGGCCGTCAAGAAAGTGAAGAACGGCGATCGCGTCCTGCTGGCGATGGATCAACTCGCGCAGATCAAACTCAGCGCGGGCGACGTCGCTGCGGGACTCGCGGAATTGCGCCGTCTCACGGCGCTGCATCCGAAGGAAGCCGAGCATCACATTCAGCTCGCGAACGCGCTGATCTCCGCAGGACTCGGCGATCCCGCACGCGAAGAAGCGCGCATCGCGGTCAGGCTCGAGCCGAAGAATGCGCGTGCGCACGAATCGCTCGGCACCGTCCTGCAATTCGACCTCCTCGGCCGCAGGATGCGCGATGGATTCGATTACGCGGGCGCGGCCGCATCGCTGCGCAAGTCGAAAGAGCTCGATCCGAAGGTCGTGCGCGTCCGCACGGGACTCGTCGACCTTTTGTCTCGCGGGACGGATGGAGTTCCCTATGGCCGCGATGCGCGGCCGGATGAAGCGATCCAGGAATGCCGCGCGCTGCTGAAAGAGCTCGGTGACGATGCGAAGGGATCGCAGCCGCTCCTGCTGCCGCTGTTCGCACGGACCGGCCGCTATGCCGAGCTGAAAGAATTCGCGGCGACGATCGACAGCGCGCAGCAGCGCGACCTCGGGCGTATCGCCGCGGCGGCGCTCGTCGACGGCATTCCCGCCGCGCAGCGCGAGCTCAGCTCGTTCGATCCGGCGACGCGCCGGCAGTACGCGGCAGGCGTCGCGAAATTTCTGATGCAGCTCCGCCTCTATCCGCTCGCGATCGAGATGTTCGACATCGCGGCGCAGGGAAGCACCGACGCCGCCGGCGTGCGTGCGCTCATGGACATGCTGCGGATGACGAAGCGGATCGAAGACCGGCCGCTCCCACCATCCGATCCCGCGAGTGTCGTCTATCGTTTTTTCCTCGCGGGCTTCCATCACGACGAGGCGGGGATCAAGGCCACGTTCGTCGAAACAGGCCAAACGCTCGATACGAAGAAATCTCGCGAGCGAGATCGCCGCGATGCATTCGGTTGGCTCGAACGTCTGTCGCGAAACGACGAGATGCCGGCGAGCGCGCTCCTCGACATGGTGTTCAGCGTCTTGCGCGTGCAGAAAGACGGCGACGACAACGCGGGCTACCGCGTCCGCCTTCGCTACGAAGGACCGGCGGCAGCTCCGGAGAAATCGTCGTTTTCGTTATTCGTGACGAAAGAAGCCGACGGATATCGCATCCGCGCGGTCGACAATCCTCCCGGTCCGTTCGCGATGACCGTGCTGCAGTTCGCCGATGCGGGCAAGCTCGATGCCGCGCGCACGTGGCTCAACTGGGCGCGCGAAGACGCGAAGTCGGGGAGCACCGACGATCCGCTTACGGGAAGCGCGTTCGCCGCGATCTGGCCGAAATCGAAAACGACGGCGACGCTCGACGAGATCCGCGTCGCTGCGGCCGCACTGATGATTCATGAGGGGTATGAATCGAAGAGCGCTCCGATTCTGGTCGCCGCGCGCGAAACCGCGAGCGACGATCTGAAGCCGAAAATCGATGCGGCGCTGCTGAACATCTACACGACGGAACAGAGTTGGGACAAAGCCGTGCCGGTCGCGCAGCGGCTCTTCGCGGCGTATCCCGATTCGCGCTTCGCGTTCAACAGCTACACGACCGTGCTGACGAATGCGGGCAAACACGCCGAGGCCGCCGCGCTCGCGAACAAGCGTCTCGAACAACTTCCGAAAGACTCCGACGCGCTGCGCGCGCTCAGCGACAGCGCGATCCAGAACGGCGATTTCGCCGCGGCCGAGAAATTTCTGCTGCGCATCATCGACGAGCAGTCACCGACGACGAACGATTACAACGGGATGGCGTGGCTCGCGCTCTTCACCGGCAACGAGCTCGATCGCGCGATCGGATTCGCACGCCGCGCAGTGGGCGATGACAAGGCACCCGACTCGGCATCGCTGCACACGCTCGCCGCGCTGCTCGCAGAAACCGGCAAAGGTGTCGAGGCGCGCGAGGTGTTGCTGCGCAGACTCGAGGTCGGATCGAGCTCGCGCCCGAACAGCGACGACTGGTACGTGCTCGGCCGCATCGCCGAAGACTTCGGCGTGAGCGACGCGGCGCTCGCGGCGTACAAACGCGTCGAGAAGAGCACGAGCGTCCGCAAGACGACGTCGTACGAGCTGACCGCGCGGCGCATGAGCGCGCTCACATCCTCTGCTAAGCTCGCGGGCCCATGAAGATCGAGAAAGACGAAGCGCGCCGCATCGCCGATCTCGCGCATCTCGAGTTCGATGATGCGGGACTCGAGCGGATGGCGGCGGAGATGACGAAGATCCTTTCGTACATCGATCAGCTGCGCGAAGTCGACGTCGCCGGATTCGAAGAGCGCGACGATGCAACCACTCCGATGCGCGACGACGAGCCGCGCCCGTCCGTCGATCAGGCCCGTGTTGCGCGCAATGCACCCGCGTGGCGCGACGGATTTTTCGTCGTGCCGAAGGTCATCGGCGGCGAGTGATGAACGTCGAAGAATCCCTCGCCGCGATCGAGGCGCACAACCCGAAGATCCACGCGTTCCTGCACGTCGACGCGGAGCTCGCGCGCGCGCAGG
>DATKFO010000739.1:0-2789 GCA_035544355.1 Thermoanaerobaculia bacterium | reverse complement strand
GGCCTCTAGGAGTGCGGTGGCAAAGCCACCGCTTTGGGTAACGAGTTCACGTTGCGAGGCTGCGCAGTGAACCTGGACGGCGGACTTATCGTCCGCCGATTTTCTTGCGGCCGGTCCCCAAAGCGGCGACTGCGGTCGCCGCACTCCATAAACAACCTCTGTATTTTTCCGCCACCCTCCTGCGACTCATGAGCGAACAGGAGGAATCGAAAAATGAAAAAGTTCGCAGTTGCAGTCGTCGTTGTTTCTCTCGCATTCATCGCCGCTGATGCCATGGCCGCCACGAGCAGTGGCACGCTCACCGTTACGGGCACTGTCGAAAGCTCGATCTCGCTCACGGTCGAATCCGCCGGCGGCACGACGTCGGGCACGGGCACGGCTGCGGCCACGTCCGATCTCGGCAACATCTCGAAGTACGGCTCCGCACCGACCGGCTTCACGCTCGCGCGCGGCGCGTCGAATTGGACGATCTCGTCCACCGTCGGCGTGAAGGTCGACAAGGCGAATCTCACCAGCACCGACTACACCCTCACCGCGCAGCTGGGCAGCGCGCCGGCGTCGGGCATCACCTGGAAGTTGAACGGCAGCACGCTGAGCGATTCGGCCGCGACCACGCTGACCTCGACCGGCACGTATGCGTCGACCGGCTCGTACTCGTGGGACATCGTCGTCGCCGATTCCGCGGCAGCCGCCGCGATCGACAACTCCATCAACTTCACCGCCACCTCCAACTAAGTCCATGCGATTCGCCGCAACATTCGCGATTGCTCTCGCGCTCGCGACGGCGGGCCGCGCGGCCGGCACGGACGAGATCTCGGTCTCGTTCGTGTCGCTCGACGGCGGCTCGGTCGTCACCAGCGACGTGCTCGACGTCGGCGCCATCTCGCGCCGCATCACCCGGCGCGTCGGCATCCGGATGGAGTCGGCAGTCGGCGGCACCGCGATGCTCCGCGTATGGCTCGAAAGCCCGGACTCGCGCTGCCACGTGCGCATGGACGGCATCGAGCTCGGCGCCATGCCGCGAGTGATCGCAGCGTCGACGACGATCGGAACGACCGTGCCGCACCGCATCGAGATCATCGTGCCCGCCGACGCGCCCGAAGGCGCGATCTCGAGCTCGATCGCCTGGGAAGTCATCAGGAACTGAAGGAAATGAAAACAATGCTCACCCTCGTCGCGCTCCTCGCCACCACGCCGCTGCGTGCAGGCGGCGGCGCACTCACCGTCACGCCCGCCGTCGTGCAGCTCCGCGGCACCTTCGGACAGAGCACGACGCAGCACATGTCGATCACGAACGGCACGTCGCGTGCGGCGATCTTCGAGCTCGTCGCGCAGGACGTCGTCGTCAACAACAGCGTGCGCGCGTTCACCGATGCCGGCGACATCGCGGGCAGCATCGCCGCGACCGCCGTCTTCTCGAAGCGCAGCATCAAAGTCGCGCCGGGCGAGAGCGCGGCCGTCAGCGTGACGTTCACGATTCCGCGCGCCGCTCATCATCGCGCCGTCGTCGCGCTGTTCCGTGGCCAGGTGCGCAACAACGTCACCGCGTCGATCGGCACGCTCTTCACATTCACGCTCGGCGATGAGATTGCGATCGACACGGCCGTGCTCGACGTGCATCCGCAAACGTCATCGTCGAATCTGAAAGTCGCGCAGCAGTGCACGAATCGCGGCACTGAGCCCGTTGTTGCGCGCGGCATTGCCGCCGTGCTCGACGGCGCGGGAAAACTCGTCGGCAAGACGTCGCTCGAGACGCGACGCCTGCTTCCCGGCGAATCGACCAAGATGCAAGGCGAGTTCGCAGGCGATCTCGCACCGGGCCGTTATCGCGTGCTCGTCACGTACGACTTCGAAGGCCGCAAGACCGCCACGTCGACCACGGAGACCGTCGTCCGATGAAACGCGCGGCTTACTTCGTCGTGTGCGCGCTCGTTGCGAGCGTAACGTTCGCGAGCGACACGATCACGATCTCCGTGCACGGCGCGTCGGTGATCCAGATCGCGGGTGCCACCGCGGCGTACGCAGTGGATCCATCGATCGCAGACGCGAACGTGGTCGGCGACATCGTCAGCGTCACCGGCCGCAGCGCCGGTACGACGCAGATCGTCATCGTCACCGCGGGCGGCAGCGCGACCTACACCGTCGTCGTGCGCGCACGCGAAGGAACACGCATCGACAAGGGACGCGTCGTCTCGCCGAATCGCGCGAGCGTCGAAGCGCGCTACTCGACGACGGAGCTGCAGAACAGCGTCGAGATGGTGCGGGAAAGCGGTGCGACGAAAACGGAGCTCCGCGCGACCGTCGTGGCCAATCGAACGAAAAGCTCGCTCGATGGCGGCGGCAGCCGCGCGACGTTCCGATTCCTCACGTGGCGATCGACGTCGCCCGGGCGTGAGCTGACGCTGTTCGACGACACCGTCGATCTGTCGCCGCTCACGCTGCAGGGCACGAACGTCCGCGGCATTCATCTGCGCCAGGGCGCGCTCGAACTGCACGCGGGCAATGCCTCCACTCCGATTTTTGGATCGCTGTTTACTCCCGAACAGCGTGACCTTGCTGCGGGCGTGTCGTACACGCTGCGCCGCGGCGCCGGGAGCTCGTGGACGCCAAGCGTCTACGCGTTTCCGGGCCAGGGACCCGTTGCGTCGTTGCGATACGACACGTCCCGCGGTGAGGTCTTTTCGATGATGGCCGAGGCTGGGTGGGGCGGTGTGTTCGGCGGGGCGGTGCAGATCGCATCGAATCGTCCGCACGATCGCGCGAGGCTCGACGTCGTGTATCGCCCGCGC
>DATKFO010000738.1:0-2548 GCA_035544355.1 Thermoanaerobaculia bacterium | reverse complement strand
AGAAACATCGTTGGCCCGAATGAAGTGAGCGCCAAGGCGTCGTTCGAGTGGGGACCGCAGAACCTCAGTACATTTATCTCGACGTATGAGAACTGTGGCGAAAAGACGATCAAGGACAATGCGAAACAGTGCTTCGACGATCTACAGAAATACGCAAAGGATGCAGCAGTTGATCGCATCGCCCTCTCGGTCGAATATCACCGCACGAATCGACGCTGGATCGATTTGACCGATCCATCGATCGAGTTCGGAATTCCTCGCGCCGAAACGTTTGTCGGATCGCTCACCTACGGTCGTCCGCTGTCTGCGAATCCAGTCGCGGCAAACAGCGCGCGTTTCGATGTCAAGGTCGAGTACGAGGACAACTCCGAGAAGGGTATCGACAACCGACTCACCGGATCGGCCATCGTCACCTGGAAAGTCAATGACGCGGTGAGCGTTCCCCTCGGCATCGTATTCGCGAATCACCAGAACGATCTGCCCGATAGCGATCGGGAGTTGAGCGCTCACTTCGGCTTGATCTACAAGCTGCCGAAACTTCCGACACTCCTTCCCTGAGGCAAGCCGAAATTCTGGCTGAGCGATAGCGAAAGCCGGCCGAAAAGGCCGGCTTTTGTGTGTCAATTCGCTTTGGGCTGGAGCTGCACGCTCACGCGCGCCGGATTGTGTCGTATATCGAGCCGTTCACGCGATCGATGATCATCCGGCCCATCCGAGGATGCCAGCGCCCGCAAACACGGTGCGATGTCGTCCGACTTGTTCCCGAACGACGCGACGGCAGCTATCGGCAGCATTGCCACTAAGACTCCGCCGCAGCGCGAGGCGGCGGCGGTCAGCGCAACGAATAGGTGAACACGAGGGCCGGCGGCAACGCCGGCCCTTACACTTTCCGGCAATGCCGCTCGACGTTCACCTCAAACCGGTCGAATCGCTGCTGTTCCGCAGTGATGTGCTCGCCATCGGGAAGTTCCGTTGCCCTTCGACGCATCCGCTCTTCCGCGACTCCGGACCGTGCAGCCATCACACGTTCGTCTTCCCGCGCACGATGACGCAGATCCGCTACGCGGACGGCCCGACGATCACCGGCAATCCGAGCGCGCTGCTGTTCTACAAACAGGATCAGATCTACTTCCGCACGAAGATCAGCGACGTCGACGCATCAGACTGGTACACCGTCGCCGATGACGTCCTCTTCGAAATTCTCGACACCGACAAGCTCCGCAGCTTCGTCGCACCCGTGAGCACGCGCGCATTCCTCGCGCAACGCCAACTCTTCGACGCTCTCGATCGCGGCGAAACGATCTCGCCCCTCCACATCGAAGAAACAGTCCTTAGCGTCCTTGGACGGCGGGTTTATAGCCCGCCGCTTTCTGAGCCGTCCAGGATCGAGCACGTGCAAGCAACGATCGCCAAAGACATCTCCCGCAACCACACCCTCCGCGAGCTCGCGCGCAGCGTCGAGCTCTCCCCCTTCGCGCTCTGCCGCGCGTTCCGCAAACACACCGGCGAAACGCTCACGCGTTTCCGCGACTCGCTCCGCCTCCGCCTCTCGCTCGATCGCCTCCGCGACCGCAGCACCGACATCACGCAACTCGCCCTCGACCTCGGCTACGCCAGTCACAGTCACTTCACGGCTCGGTTTCGACGCTGTTTCGGAATGACGCCGTCCGCGTTTCGCGCAATTGCGTGACAGCGCAGCGCGCGCCGCGTCCGCACGATGCGCGCATGCACATCGCACTTCTGCTCTTCACCCTTCTCGCGCAAACCGACCCAACCGACGCGCAGGGCTGGTTCCGCCTCGGCATCACCCGACTCGGCAACGCCGATTACCGCGGCGCACTGCAAGCACTCGAAAAAGCGCAGGAACTGAAACATCCCGCGCCCGTTCAACTCCCACTCCTCGTCGCACGCGCGCAGGCGCGCCTCGGCGAGAAAGAAAAAGCATTCGCGTCGCTGAAAACGGCGATCGACGCCGGCTATCTGCAAACCGACGCGATGAACGCCGAGAACGACTTCCTCTCTCTGCGCGATGACAAGCGCTGGACCGAGCTCGTCGCACAGGCGCGCAAGAATCAGCATCCCTGCAGCGCAGCGCCCGAGTTTCGCCAGTTCGATTTCTGGCTCGGCGAGTGGGACGTCGAAGCGAACGGCGCGAAGACCGCGCGCAGCAGCATCCAGCTGATCCTCGACGACTGCACGATCTACGAGAACTACGGGACGCTGAACAACGCGTACAGCGGCAAGAGCTTCAGCATGTGGAATGCTTCGCTGAAGCGCTGGGAACAGCGGTACGTCGACACCCAGGGCTCATCAAGCGATTGGATCGGCAAGCTCGAAGGCGACGCGATGGTCTTCCTGCGCACGAAAGACGCGACAAGCAGCGCGACGACGAACCGCATGACGTATACGAAGGAAGGCCCGGACAAAGTGCGGCAGAAAGTCGACGTCTCGACCGACGACGGCAAGACGTGGTCGACGCAGTTCGACGGACTGTACGTGCGAAGGAAGTGACGCTTCACCCAGGTGGCACAGACACTCTTGTCTGTGC
>DATKFO010000737.1:0-4707 GCA_035544355.1 Thermoanaerobaculia bacterium | reverse complement strand
CGAGCGCGCGCTCATCGCCTTCATTCGGCGGCAGAACCTTGATCGCAACTTCGCGCCCGAGCCGCGCGTCGGATGCGCGGTAAACCTCGCCCATCCCGCCAACACCGAGAAGGCTGGTGATGGTGTAGGGGCCGAGCTTCGTGCCGGGGAGGAGCACGGGAGCAGAATAGTTCGAGTTGCAGAGTTAGAGAGTTGCAGAGTTGCAGAGAAACCGGCAATGTCCTCTGCAACTCTGCAACTCTGCAACTCTGCAACTTTGTAACTCTGAAACTCTGCAACTCGATCCATGCGCAATCTCGACATCGGCCAGGGCCTCATCGTTCCCGCGAATCTGCTGCGCGCGGTCACGTCGCGCAGCGGCGGACCGGGCGGGCAGAACGTGAACAAAGTCGAGACGCGCGTGACGATCGAAGTCGGCGTCGGCGAACTGCCGTTGAGCGAGGAACAGAAGATGCGCATCCGCACCGAGCTCGCGGGCCGCATCAATCGCGACGACGTGCTGCGCGTGACGTCGCAAGCCGCGCGCAGCCAGATCGAGAATCGCGATCGCGCCCTCGCGCGCATGGAGGAGCTGCTCCGCGACGCGCTCGTCGAGCGCACGCCGCGCACGAAGTCGCGCGTGCCGAAGCGGGAGAAGCGGAAGCGGCTGGAGGAGAAGAAGAAGCGGGCGGAGGCAAAGAAACTGCGCGGCCCAGTGATCGGTGATCGGTGATCACGGAGGCGCACCGCGTCGATCACCGATCACGAATCACCGGATCACCATTCACCGGCATCCCTCCACCACTCACCGACAACCGCGAGACGAACGTGCAAAGCCTCCGTATCTTGCCCGCGGAGGCACACATGCAAGACAAACCATTCCCCACCGGAAAGCTCGCCCTCGGGCTCCTGCTCCTGGTCGCCGGCGGGCTGATGTTCCTCGATGAGATCGATCTCATTCACGTGGGACCGATCTGGAGCTACTGGCCCGTGTTCCTGATCGTCGTCGGTGTCGTGTCGGAGTACGACGCGATCCGCTACGGCCGCGGCGACGGCGGCTTCATCCTGATCGCGGTCGGCGTCTGGATGCTCTGCGCCACGCAGCGGATCTTCGGTCTCAACTACCGCACGGGATTCCCGATCGGCGTGGTGATCGCCGGCGCCGGAATGACCCTTCACGCAATCCTCCGATCCACGCGTTCGGAGCTCAAGGAGAACGGCAATCATGAATAGCGTCCGTCTGACCCCGAAACTCATCGCCGGCCTGGCGATCCTCACCCTGGGACTCCTCTGGACGCTCGACAACGTGCTGCACGTGCAGCGTTTCGCGCTCTGGTGGCCGGTCGTGCTCATCGTCGCGGGGCTCGCGCGTTTCTTCGATCCCGCGGCCAGCAAATTCGGCTCGGCGATTCTGATGATCGCCGGAACGCTCCTGCTGCTGAACAACCTCGATCGCTTCGATCTCGACTTCAGCGATCTGTTCCCGCTCTTCATCGCGGTCGTCGGCGGAAAGCTCGTGTGGGATGCGATCACGCGACGGTCCGCGCGGCTGGCGACGAGCGATCCCGATTCGACCTTCAGCGCGTTCGCAATGATGGCCGGCGTCAAGCGCCAGAGCGTGTCGCAGGAATTTCGCGGCGGCGACGCGAGTGCGATCATGGGCGGCGTGGAGATCGATCTGCGCAGCGCGAACGTCCGCGACGGCGAGGTTGCCGAGATCGACACGTTCGCGATGTGGGGCGGCATCGAGATCCGCGTCCCCGAAAACTGGCGGGTCGTCGGCAAAGTGCTCCCGCTCATGGGCGGCTTCGACGACAAGACCCGGCCTACCGGCACCGGCCCGACGCTCGTGGTGAAGGGCGTGGCGGTGATGGGCGCGGTGGAAGTGAAAAATTGAAACGGCGTGCTCGGTGGTTAGTGATTGGTGATCGAAGCGGTGTCCGCTTGCGAAGCACCTCCGCGATCACCGATCACTGATCACCGGCTACGCTTCAACCCAATGCACCCCCTTCTCACCGACCGCAAGCGCCTCGCGCTCTATCTCCTGACGTGGGTGATCGTCGCGTTGCTGCTTGCGGTCGTGGTGACGGAGCCGGGGCGTATCGATCTCTGGATGGCGATCGCGCTCACGGTTCCGCCGTCGATGCTGTTCGCGTTCGTTTGCCTGGCCACGTTCTATCCGACGCGCGCGATGCCGCTGACGACGGCGCGCGCGTCGTCGATCCTGCTGACGCATGGCGTCGCGGCGAGCGTGCTCAGCGCCGGTTGGCTGCTGCTGTTTCGCGGATGGGCGCGCGTGCTCGCCATCGAGCCGGCGCACATCGCGCTCTTCTTCGTCACCGGCGTGCTGTTGTATCTCCTCGCGGTTGCGTTTCACTATTTGCTGATCGGCATCGAAGACGCGCGCCGCATCGAGATCACGAAGCGTGAAGCGGAGCTGAAAGCGCTGAAGGCGCAGCTCGATCCGCATTTACTCTTCAACGCGCTCAACTCGATCAGCTCGTTGTGCGGATCCGATCCGTCGTCCGCGCGAACGCTCACGACATTGCTTGCCGACTATTTGCGCAAGAGCCTTCGCATCGGCAGCAGCGAGTCGATCACACTCTCCGAAGAGCTCGAGCTCGCGTCGAGCTACCTCGCGATCGAGCGCATTCGCTTCGGCTCGCGGTTGCAAGTCGCGCAGGACATCGACGAGCGCGTGCGCGGGTATCGCGTGCCGCCGCTGTTGCTCCAACCGCTCGTCGAGAACGCGGTCACGCACGGCATCGGACATCTGCTCGACGGCGGCATCGTCAATATCGCGGCGTGCAACGACAACGGCTTCGTGCGCATCAGCGTGGAGAACCGCTGCGACCCTGATCGCCCGCCGAGCCGCGGAGCCGGCATCGGACTCGAGAACACGCGCCGCCGCGTCGATGCGTACTATGGATCCATGGGACGCGTGGACGTCACGAACGAGCCGGAGCGATTTCGCGTGGAATTGTGGTTGCCGGCATGACGATCACGGTGGTCATCGTCGACGACGAAGAGCCCGCGCGCGCGATCCTGCGCGAGTTTCTTGCGGACTATTCGCAATTCGTCGTCGTCGCCGAATGCGCGAACGGCTACGAAGCCGTGAAGGCGGTCAGCCAGCATCGCCCGCAACTGATCTTCCTCGACATCCAGATGCCGAAGCTCGACGGCTTCGAAGTGCTCGATCTGCTCGAACCGAAGCCGAACGTGATCTTCGTGACTGCGTACGACGAATACGCGATCCGCGCGTTCGAAGTGCACGCGATCGATTACCTGCTCAAGCCGTTCACGCCGGCGCGATTCGCGCAGGTGATCGCGCACGCGGAGCAGCGCATCGGCACGAGCGACGCGCCGGCGATCGCGACCGCGACGTCGGGCGTGCGCAAGCCGCTGCAGCGGATCGCCTTCCGCGACGGCGCCAACATCGAGCTCGTGCCCGTGCAGCGCATCGACTACATCGAAGCGCAGGACGACTACATCCACGTCTTCACGCGCGGACAGAAGTTCATCAAGCAACAAACTCTCGGCGAGCTCGAAACGCTGCTCGACGCCTCGCGATTTGTACGTGTGCACCGCAGCTACCTCGTCAACGTGGAGAGCCTCGCGCGCGTCGAGCCGTACGCGAAAGACAGCCGCATCGCGCTGCTGAAAGATGGCACGCGCGTCCCCATCAGCCGCGCGGGCTACGAGCGGCTGCGCGAGCTGATCAAGGTCTGACGTATTTTTTTCGCCCTCCGCGCGACTCACGTGTGTGCGGATTTCCCAGCGCAGCCAGCTGTACCTCTCCATCACGCCGCTCGCGATCGTGCTGATCGGGTTCGTCGCGATGACGATCTCGTCGTTCATGCCCGTATACGACGAAGTTCGCGACTTCGAGCGCGATTTTCAGCAGCTCTCGCTGGGCAACGAGCTCCTTCGCGATTTCAGCGAGTACTCCGCGGCGATCACTGCATACGTCGATGCCACGGGCTACGTCGGCGACGTGCGCGGTGCGCAGGCGCGAACGCGCAACGATCTCCGCGCGTGGGGATCGCTCACCGCAGACGAGCGCACCGCGCGCGAGCTCGCAAACCTCGCGAGAGTGTCGGGCAATCTCACAGCGTTCGACGACGCCGCGAATCGCGCGGTCGCGTTACGCCAGGCGGGCCGTCTCGCCGCGGCGCGGCAAATCGTCGCGATGGAGCTCCCGCCGCTCGTCACCGCGGTGACCGAAGCAATGCGCGACTACATCGCCGATGAAGCCGCGCAGCTCGATCACGAGATTGCCGGCGTGGTTCAGGCAACCTCGGCCGCGCCCGCATTCGCACGATCGAAACTGCGGCAGCGCTCGCGCGATCTCGAAGCCGAGCTCACGCCGCTGTTCGCATCCCCGACGGACGCGCAACCGCAGCGCAGAGCGAAGGAACTGCTGAACGCGATCGTCACGGAGACGCGTCGCGACCTCATCGTCTTTGCCGTGCTCGCAGTCTTCGCGATCGTCGTCGCCGTCGGAATCCCATGGATCCTCGGCCGCCGCAATTTCCGGGAAATGGAGCGCAACCTCGAGAGGGCTGCGGCCGAGCGCCGCATCAGTGATGACCGATTTCAATACGCCGTGCGCGCGACCGAGGATGTGATTTGGGATTGGAATGTGGAGAAGGGGACCTTCTGGGTCCACGAAACGGCGCGAGAGCGCTTTGGATTCGGACTCGAGCCGGAGTTGCCCCTGGATCGGTG
>DATKFO010000736.1:0-7321 GCA_035544355.1 Thermoanaerobaculia bacterium | reverse complement strand
GGCCACCCGTTTGCACTCCCCTTCGCTATGCGCTGCCCCGAGTGCCACGCCCTCAACGAAGCGGACGCGGCCGCATGCGCCACGTGCGGGCTGCTCCTCCTGAACATCGCGCCGAAACGACGTTCGGAAGATCTTGCGATTCAACGCCGCCGCTCCGGCGATCAGGAAACCGCGCTCTGCCGTTTCTGCGGCGGAGACATCGCGCCCGACGCGATTCGGTGCCGCCATTGTTCCGAAATCGTCAACGATTCGTATTACCGCGAGCGCGCGCAACGCATCCGCTCGCGCGTGAACTACGCAAGCTGGGTCGCGTATCTCTTCGGCCTCGGCGCGCTGCTCGTGTTTCGTCCCGTCGGCATGCTTTCGATCGCCGCCGGTCTCCTGCTCTCAATCGCGTACTACGCGATTCCCGCGGAGCCGATCGGGTCGAAGAAAAAAGGACTCATCTCCTTCATCACGCGACAGGTTCGCATCGAGCGCGTCGCGATTCCGATTCCCGCGTTCCGCAAGCGCAAGCTGATTTTCGTCGGCACACCGCTCATCGCCGCCGTCATCGGCTACTCCGCGAATCTCTTCCTGCTGCAGGAGCCGGTCAACGACATCCTTCGAGAAAATGCTGCGTTCCGCGGCATGAACATCTCCGCGCACTATCAGTACTGGATCGTGCCCGGCGTCGTCGTTTACGACTTGCGTGAGCTGAGCGTGCGGCAAACGCCGATCGACGTGCAGACCGCGTTTCTCGAATTCGCGAAGCGCCTGCGCGCGAAGAAATACGATCGCATCGAGCTCTCCTATCGCGGCACGACGAAGTTCTCGATCGACGGCGCATCGTTCCGCCGCCTCGGCGACGAGTTCCATAAAGGCAATCTCGATTACGTCCTCTACTCCTTCCCGCGCCTCTTCCGCGCGGAAGACGGCGCCAAGACGCCCGATGCGAAAGCGTCCGACCGCGACGCGCTGCTGCAGTTCCATCGCCAGTGGTACGGCGAAGATCCGCTGACGCAAAGCGTCGCAAACGGCCTGCGATGAATCGGTTGCGCGGTCCCGAGGTTGCGCGGTCACGCGGTCGCAAAGCCTCCACTGCGTAACCGCGAGACCTCGCAACTACGCAACCCCGCTATACTCTCCATATTCAATCGTAAGAAGGAGCCACACTCCCATGCGCCACGGCGTGCTCATGCTCGCGCTGCTCGCAGCACTTCTAATCGCCCCGGCTGCGTTCGGCAGTTGCCTCTCGTGGACGCTCGATCTCAATTGCTTCTGTCTCGATAAACCCGATTGCAGCTGCCTTCCCACCGGCGCGCGCGCCGGCATGTCATGCAACGTGCTCGGATGCGGCTGCGCCCCCTGTTCGAATAAGGAACTGAGCTGCGCCGACTCCGATACCACCGCCACCGACGCGCGCTTCATCGAGATCGATCGCACGCGCGACGGCAAGCTTTCGACGAAAGAAGTCGAGCGCTGGGTGAAGAAGGAAGTTCCCGAAACCGTCTTGAAGTCGATCGATCTCAAGAAAGCGTTCGAACAGATGGACAAGAACAAAGACGGGTTCATCGATCGCGCCGAATTCGATCCCGCGCCGACTCCTGCTCCATGAAGAAGTGGCTCGCGCGCGCAGCGCTGGTGCTGATCGCGCTCATCGTCCTCCTCATCATCACGCTGCGCGTTCGCTACGGCGGCGATACCGTTCCGTTCCCCGACACGTCGACGCCGCCGCTGCTGCCCACGAGCGCCGTCGAAGTCGTCGCAACACTCGACGAGCCGCCGGGCAATCTCGCCGTCACGCGCGACGGACGCATCTTCTTCAGCTTCCATCCCGAAGCGCGGCCCGAGCGCAAAGTCGCTGAATGGGTCGACGGAAAAGCGGTCGCATTTCCGAGCGAGAGCTTCGATCTCTTTCATGAAGTGCTTTCGCTGCGCGTCGACGCGCAGGGCAGACTCTGGACGCTCGATCACGGCTTCCACGGCTTCGGCCAGCCGCGCCTTCTCGCATTCGACGTCGCATCGCGCAAGGTCGTTCATCAGTGGGACATCCCGCGCGCCATCGCGCCGTTCGGCTCGTTCGTGCAGGATTTCCAGGTCGCACCCGACGGCGCGAAGATCTATCTCGCGGACGTCGGCATCGTCTCGAAGCGCCCCGCGCTGATCGTGTACGACGTCGCAGCGAAGCGCGGACGCCGCGTGCTCGAATGCGATCCGTCCGTGACGAGCAAGCCGTACACGTTGAACGTGAAAGGCCACGAGATGAATCTTCTCGGAGGCCTCTACAAGATGCACCTCGGCGTCGACTCGATCGCGCTCGACGCATCCGGCGAATGGCTCTACTTCGGACCGATGGCGCACGAGACGATGTTCCGCGTACGCACGGCCGATCTGCAGAATGCATCCACGAAATTGCGCGTCGAAGCCTTCGGTCCGAAGCCGCAGAGCGACGGCATCATCATGGACGCCGCGGGCAACATCTACATCACCGACGTCGAGCACGGCGCCGTCGCGCGACTCGATCCGAACCGCAAGCTCGTCACCCTCGTGCGCGATCCGCGCTTTCGCTGGCTCGACGGATTCGCGCTCGGCCCCGACGGCTCGCTCTACGTCACCGACAGCGCACTCGTCGAAGTGATCCTGCGCAGCAAATCGCACATCCGCGCGAGCGGGCCGTATTTCATCTGGCGGATCAAGCTCGCTAGTTGACGCCGCCGATCGGCTGAAGATCGCGCGTGAGGCGCTGGGATCTCACCGTCGTCGATGTCCACGGATTGACCCTCGCGAACGAGCCGCGTTCCTGCCACCAAACGGCTAGAAATTCATTGCCAAGATCGGAGAGCTTCAGATCGAACGCGCGATTGATTTGCTTCGCGGCCAAATTCACCGGCTCCTCAGGTTTCACGACTTTGATGCTGCTCTCTCCGCTCTCCGAGATCCGCGTCGCGTAGATCGCATTCGAGCCGAACACCGACAACGCGATGAAGTCGTTGCCGCTCCAGATGAGCGACGGGTAGAAGCCGATGTTGCCGGCATCGACCCTCGTGACCGTTCCGTTCGCATCGACAAATGCTGCAGCGCGTTGTGCGTAGCATTTCACCGGTTCGGTCCAAATCACGAGTGCGCGGCTTCCGTTCGACGCGATCTCCGGAGGGCGCGTGCGGTCGAGCGCTTCCTCGGTCAGATCGATCGTCGTCTCGCCGGCGGAAACGCGCACGCGATGCGAGCTTTGTTCGATCCATGCGGTGAAGGGAGATGCCGAAACCTCGTGCGACCGAATCGGCGCGACGACAGAGAGCGGAAGCAGCCGGCCGTCGAGCGAGCCGGCGATCTTTCCTGAGTCCGGCACGCAACGATCGAGCTCGCGCCACGCGAGCAGCATTCCCTGCGCCGACGGCACGGCGTGAGGATGATCTTTGCGGCGCTCGTCGATACCGAGGTGCTGCGGCGTCTGTCCGAGGTGAAATGTGAAGATCTCTTTCGCACTCTCGTACGTGATGAAGTAGCGGCGTCCATCCCACACCACCCGAGGATCGCGAATCGTCGCGTTGGCCGTTGCGAGCAGCGTTTGCGTTCCGAGCTCGTTGCCCTCGGCGTCGAGTTGCATCGCATAAAGCGAAGTGTCGCGCGTCCACACGACCAGAAACGAACGGCCATCCGACGCGATCGAGAGCGAATGCGCCGCGCCTGATGCAAACGACGTCTCTTCATGAACGATATCGCCGCCGTACGAGAGCACCGTGCGGCGCAGGCCGGCCGCCGTTGGCCACACGATCACGAAGCGCTCATCGTTCGCCGCGAGTTTCGGCTGTGCCGGGCGCGCGCTGTAGCTGCCGGTGCGCAGCACGTTGCCACGGGGATCGAGCAACGCATATGTGCCTTCACCGGACGCGAGCACGGCACGATCGCCGCGCGCGGCGAGACTCTCGTTGTATACGCCGTGAACGATGTGCTCCGTGCCCGCAACCGCACCTTCGCTGTCGAGAGCGATGATGCCGGTGTTCTGACCCGTGCGATATGCGAGGAGATATCCGTCGTACGTCGCGGCGAGATCGATCGCATAAGGCATCCCTTCGAAACGAGCGGCAGTCCGCACCTCGCCTCGAGCATCGATGTGATTCACGGCGACTTGCGTGCCTTCAGCGCGGTAGACGACGACGATTCCTCCGCCATCGGACGCGGCGTGGAAGTCGTTCACCATGAATTCAGGGGAAAGCGCGAACAGCAGCGGCAGCAACAAACTCATGCCGCGTGATACGGACCCGCGCTACAAAACGCCTTCGTCTTCCAACTGCTTCGTCAGCGACGCCGCATCCGTGAACTGAAACGCGAGCATCCCGACCGTGCGCGCGGCGAGCACGTTCTCGAGCAGATCATCGACGTACACGGCGTGATGCGGCAGCGCGCCGATCACTTCGAGCGCGCGGCGGAACATCTCCGGATCGGGCTTCGCGACACGGAAGCGATACGAGAAGATGAAGCGGTCGTCCTTCTGAAACAGCGCCGAGAACTTTCGCGGGATCAGCTCCGCGTGGATCTCGTTCGAGTTGGAGAGAAACGCGACGCGATATTTCTCGCGCACGCGCTCGAGCAATTCTTCGACGCCGGCGATCGGCCCGTCGAAGAAATCGCCCCACACCTTCTGAAACTCGGTGATCGACTTGCGATAGCCCGCGCGATCGCAGATGAACTCGTAGAAGTCGTAGAACGTGACGAGCCCGCGCTCCATGTCGCGATACCCACCAGGCTTCTCGAGAAGGTCAACGAGTTGATCACGCGACACCGTCGCGTCGCGGCAGACGTTCTCCAGCACGCGCTCGTACGCCAGCTTGATGAGCGTGTTGCCCAGATCGAAGATGAACCAGTTGATCATTGGCGGGAGTGTAATCCTGAGCGAGCATAGCGAGTCGAACGGATCATCGACGGCGCCGCGCTGGATCAGCCACGTGCGCTGCCCTTGCAAAAGCGAAGCGCCGGCACTCCATGTTGGCTCATCTCTACATCCGGAATACGCCGAAGCGCGGCTCCTCAATGCGCGCGTTGTACGCGATCGAGAGGCCGAGACCGAGGTACGCGCGGGTGTCGGCGGGGTCGATCACGCCGTCGTCCCAGAGGCGTGCGGTCGAGTAGTACGGATTTCCTTCGTGCTCGTATTTCTCGAGGATGGGATCGGCGATCGCGCGCTCATCCTCGGCCGTGAGTTCTTTTCCTTCGCGCGCGAGCTGATCGCGCTTCACCGTTGTCAGCACGCCCGCAGCCTGTTCGCCACCCATGACGGAAATTCGTGCATTCGGCCACATCCACAAAAAACGGGGGGAGTACGCGCGACCGCACATTCCATAGTTTCCGGCGCCGAACGAGCCGCCGATGATCACGGTGAACTTCGGGACGACGGAGTTCGCGACCGCGTGCACCATCTTCGCGCCGTCCTTCGCGATGCCGCCGCGCTCGTACTGCTTGCCGACCATGAAGCCAGTGATGTTCTGCAGAAAGATGAGCGGGATGCGTCGCTGGTTGCACAGCTCGATGAAGTGCGTCGCCTTCAACGCCGACTCGGAAAAGAGCACGCCGTTGTTCGCGAGGATGCCAACCTTGTAGCCGAAGATGCGCGCGAAGCCGGTGACGATCGTCGTCGCGTAACGCTCCTTGAATTCCTGGAAGCGCGAGCCGTCGACGATGCGCGCGATGACTTCGTGCACGTCGTACGACTTGCGTGTGTCGCGCGGAATCACGCCATAAAGCTCCTTCGCATCGTAAAGCGGATCCTCGGGCTCCACGCGCGTCGGCGGCTCATGCTTCTCGAGCTTCAGGTTCTCGACGATGTTGCGCACGATCGCGATCGCGTGATGATCGTCTTCCGCGAAGTGATCCGCCACGCCGCTGATGCGCGTGTGCACATCGGCGCCGCCGAGATCCTCCGCCGTCACTTCTTCGCCCGTCGCAGCCTTCACCAGCGGAGGACCGCCGAGGAAGATCGTGCCCGTGCCTTTCACGATCACGGCTTCGTCCGACATCGCGGGCACATACGCGCCGCCCGCGGTGCACGATCCCATGACCGCGGAGATCTGCGGAATCTCGCGCGCCGACATCACCGCCTGGTTGTAGAAAATGCGCCCGAAGTGCTCGCGATCGGGAAACACCTCATCCTGCAAAGGCAGAAACGCGCCGCCCGAATCGACGAGATAAATGCACGGAAGATTGTTCTGCAGCGCAATCTCCTGCGCGCGCAGATGCTTCTTCACCGTGAGCGGCAGATACGTCCCGCCGTTCACTGTCGCATCATTCGCGATGATCAAACACTCCCGCCCCTGCACCCGCCCGATCCCCGTGACGATCCCCGCCGCCGGCGCGTCCTTCTCGTAAACGTCATTCGCCGCAAGCGGCGACAACTCGAGGAACGGCGTATGCGGATCGAGCAACGCGGAGATCCGCTCGCGCACCGGGACCTTGTTCTGCGCCTTGTGCCGCGCGATGTACTTCTCCCCTCCGCCCTGCTTCGCGGTCACGATGCGCGCGTTCAGCTCGTCGACGAGCGAAGCGAGACGCTGCGCATTCGCGCGGAAATCTTCGGAGTCGGTGACGAGGTGGGTTTCGAGCGCGTCCATCCGGGCGGGAGTTTATAGGATGACCTTCTCCGCGTCGCGCAGCTCCTCATCGCGGCGGTGGTAGCCGCACTGCTCGATGAGCACGCGCGCTTTCTTCAGCTCCCCGCGCGCTTCCTCGCGGTCTTCGCGGAAGAAGAGGCGCGCGCGGTAGAGGTGGACGTCGGCGAGGTGAAGACGCATTGGGCCACGTTCAGCAATTTGCTGGGCTTCATCGAGATCGGCATTGGCAGCCGCAGCACGGCCATGAACGGCGCAAACCCATGCGCGAGCAAGCAGAGCGCGGGGAAGGTAGTCCGTCTTGCCTGCTTGTCGAATGCCGATCACAGCGGCTTCTACGTATGAATTCTGGTCGTCCACGGCAGCACGCTCAAGGATGTCGCGATACAACGAAACCCTGCCGAGCGTCAGATTATCCAAGGCGATCGAGAGTAGGAGACTGTAATTCTGCGTTTTGAACCACTGAAGCGTTTGGCTCGCGCGATCCTCGACGGCATCCAGAGTCGTCGGTGCGATTGGTATCTCGTCAACCCCAAGTGTGGCACGCCATGCGGCACACTCCACTTCAGATAGCAAGAAGTCGCAGAACCTGAATCCAGATAATGAATAAAGCAGGGGATATTGGGATGCCTCCTTCTGAAGGGCTTCTGCTTTAGTGAAACGTGCGTGCGCCTCATCCAGCGATCCTGCTTGAAACAATGCTTCAGCATGCGCGCTGCGTTTGTTCCACATCTCAA
>DATKFO010000735.1:0-2446 GCA_035544355.1 Thermoanaerobaculia bacterium | reverse complement strand
GCCATGCCGCCGCTTTGGGTAGCGTTCCGGGTTACGCGATCGCGCGGTGAGTCAACCACGTGACCCAAAGCGGCGGCATGGCCGCCGCACTCCACATCAGCGAAGAACGATGGCGCGTTCTTTCGCGAGCATCTTCGCGAGATACAAGCCCGTCGGACTGGCTTTCACCTTCGCGATCTGCTCGGGGGTTCCGGTGGCGATGATCTTGCCGCCGGCGTCGCCGCCTTCGGGGCCGAGGTCGATCACGTGGTCGGCGGTTTTGATGACGTCGAGATTGTGCTCGATCACGACGACGGTGTTGCCGCGATCGACGAGGCTGTGCATCAGGTGCAGCAGCTTGGCGACGTCGTCGAAGTGCAATCCCGTCGTCGGCTCGTCGAGGATGTAGAGCGTCTTGCCGGTCGCGCGTTTCGCGAGCTCTTTCGCGAGCTTGACGCGCTGCGCTTCGCCGCCGGAGATCGTCGTCGACGACTGGCCGAGCGTGATGTAGCCGAGGCCGACTTCGTCGAGCGTGCGGAGGATGTTGGCGATCTTCGGGACGTTGCGGAACACCTCGAGCGCCTGCTCGACGGTCGAGTCGAGGATCTCCGCGATGGAGAGCCCTTTGTATTTCACCTCGAGCGTCTCGCGGTTGTAGCGCTTGCCGCCGCAGACGTCGCACGTGACGTAGATGTCGGGCAGGAAGTGCATCTCGATCTTGATCTGTCCGTCGCCCTTGCACGCCTCGCAGCGGCCGCCCTTCACGTTGAACGAGAAGCGCCCCGGCCCGTAGCCGCGCATGCGCGCTTCGGGTGTCTGCGCCATGAGGTTGCGAATTTCGGTGAACAGCTGTGTATACGTGGCCGGATTCGAGCGCGGGGTGCGGCCGATCGGCGACTGATCGATGTCGATGACTTTGTCGACGTGCTCGAGTCCTTCGTTGCGATCGTGCTCGCCGGGCGTGTCGACGGAGTCGTAGATGTGGCGCGACATCGCCTTGTAGAGGATGTCGTTGACGAGCGTCGATTTGCCGGAGCCCGAGACGCCGGTGACGGTGATGAAGAGTCCGAGCGGGAACGTGACGTCGAGGTCTTTGAGATTGTTCTGGCGCGCGCCGCGAATGACGAGCGCATTGCCGTTCGCCTTGCGGCGCTGCACCGGCACTTCGATGCGCGCTTCGCCGCGCAGATATTTCGCGGTGAGCGAGCTCGGGAACGTCTTGATCTGCTCGAGCGTGCCTTCGGCGACGACATGGCCGCCGTGCACGCCAGCGCGCGGACCGAGATCGATGATGTGATCGGCGGTGTCGATCGTTTCCTCGTCGTGCTCAACGACGATGACCGTGTTGCCGAGGTCGCGGAGCTCGAGCAGCGACTCGATCAGCTTGCGGTTGTCGCGCTGATGGAGACCGATCGACGGCTCGTCGAGCACGTAGAGCACGCCCATCAGCTTCGAGCCGATCTGCGTCGCGAGGCGGATGCGCTGCGCTTCGCCGCCGGAGAGCGACGCCGCATTGCGATCGAGCGTGAGGTAGCCGACGCCGACCGCGTTGAGAAATCCGAGACGGTCGCGGACTTCCTTGAGGATCTTGCCGGCGATCGTCTCCTCGCGCGGCGTGAGTGCGATGTCGCGGAAGAAACCCTGCGCGTCGCCGAGCTGGAACTTCACGACCTCATCGATCGGACGATTCGCGACGGTGACGCTCAGCGCTTCCGGCTTGAGGCGGCGGCCCTTGCAGTCGGGGCACTTCGTCGGCGTCATGAAGCGCTCGATCTCTTCGCGAATGTCCTCGGAATCCGACTCGTGATAGCGGCGCTTGAGCATCGGCACAAGCCCTTCGTACTTGCCGCTGTACTGGTACGCGCTCTCCGACCCCTGGAACTCGAACTTCATCTTCTCCTCGGAGCCGTAGAGGATGCAGTTGCGTGCCTTCTCCGGGAGCTTGTTCCACGGCGTCGTGAGCGAGAACTTGTAGTTCCGCGCGATGGTCGCGATCTGGAAGGAAGGCGCGGACAACTGGCGCCTCAAGCAGATCCACACCATCGCCAAGCACTACAAGTTCTCGATCTCAACGCCGTGGCAGAAGCTGCCGGAGAAGGCGCGCAACTGCATCCTCTACGGCTCCGAAGAAAAGATGAAGTTCGAGTTCCAGGGATCCGAGAGCGCGTATCAGTACAGCGGCAAGTACGAAGGTCTCGTGCCGATGCTCAAGCGCCGCTACCACGAGTCGGATTCCGAGGATATTCGCGAAGAGATCGAGCGCTTCATGACGCCGACGAAATGTCCCGAGTGCAGGGGACGGCGTCTCAAGCCGGAAGCGCTGAGCGTCACCGTCGCGAATCGTCCGATCGACGAAGTCGTGAAGCAGCAGCTCGGCGACGCTGCCGATTTTTTCCGCGACATCGCGCTCACTCCGCGCGAGGAAACCATCGCCGGAAAGATTCTCAAGGAAGTCCGCGACCGCCTC
>DATKFO010000734.1:0-5675 GCA_035544355.1 Thermoanaerobaculia bacterium | reverse complement strand
AGTCAACCTCACGCGCGTCCCTCACGGACTTCCCTCTTCTCCCACTAAGACTTACACTTAGTGTCTCTCACCATTCAGGAGCACGCATGCCCGTTCCGACATGGAAGCAGGCGTTGTGGGATCTGCTGGATGTCTTTTCCGTGAGGCGTTTGACGGCGCGCTTCGCGATCGGTGCGGGTCTTCTCGGGCTTGCGTCTGCATCTCATGAAACTGCTGCGCAGCCGCGTGTGCCCGTCAATCCCGTCATGCTGCCGGCCGCCGACGTTCGGAAGCTCGGCGGCAAGTACGTATTGAAGCGAAGCAGACTCCAGGGATGGTCGATCCTGTTCGCAGGACATCGATCGCACAGCTCGCATAGCTCTCACAGCTCGCACAGTTCTCATAGCTCGCACTCATCGGGCGGGTACCCTGCGCCAACACACTATTCGAGCTCGCATTCGTCGGCGGCACCGACTCCTGCACCCAAGCCCGCACCGTCGCGACCCGCTCCATTCCTTGGAGCGGTGCCCTCTTCGCCGAAGCAATTGCTCAGTGACGATTTTCAGGCGCCTTCGAGCAACTGGATCGTCGGCGTCATCGCCACGCGTCCACAATCGCTCGATAGTGAAGTGACGGCGACCTTGGATGGAGCGGCTCTGGTCATTGTTCCCCGACGAACGATCTCGGGCGGGCACTTCAATGGATTCGTCTCGCGCAGAAGCTTCAATCTCGCCGAGATTCAAGCTTCCGTCGAAGTGCGGAGCACGGCGTCGGGCGCTGCAATGACGCTCTTCGCCGCGGCGCTGGACGGCGGCAACTGGTTCGGATTCCGCGTGCAGAGCGGACGAATTCACTTCGAGAGCCGCGTTGCCGGAGCACCGTCCGAAAAAGACTCAGTCTATGACCCGGCACGACATCGATTCTGGCGCTTGCGCGCCAACAACCTGATGGTCATCTGGGAAACGAGTGCGGATGGGAAGAGCTGGAAGATCGAGAACGCGGAGACTCCGGAGATCCCTCTGTCCGATCTGACGCTCGCGCTCAGTGCAGGGACGACGGCGGCGGTCGAAGCGCCCGGCCGCGCGATCTTTGACAACGTTCTCGTGGAGCGGCAGCCGTGACGATCCTTCCGTGGTGCGAGCTGCAGCCGGATGGCAGCGTCGTCATCGATATCGATGCCGCTCTCTACTCCGCCGACGTCATCATGCGCACCTGCTACGCGTTCACCGATCGCAGCTACGTCTTCGCCAGTCAGGACGACTCGCGGATTCGTGTGACCATCGCAGCGCGTGATCCCTCTGACGATCTCCGGAAGATCGCCGGCGATTTCTCCAACGCGCTGATCGACTTCCGCCTCCGGGCGACGATTGCCGGCGAGACGCATGCCATTCGTGAGTTGATCGTCGCCCAGGCATTCTGCGAGGCGGACCTGCTCGACCGCCGCGACAGCGAATCGGATTACCACACCGACCCGCGCGGCATCGCCACGAGCCGATGACCTCCACGTTCTCGCCTCCCGAAACGTACCGCCCCTCCGGAGGCTATCGTCTTCTGCCGTTTCGATTCGCCGATCTCGGCTCCGAGCGAAGACTGCTGGTGAACGAGGTCGGCGAGCACCTCCGCATCCGCGCCGATGACCTCGAATCGCTCGTTGCCCACACGCTCGACGCGCACTCGGATGTCTACCTCGATCTGAAGGCCAGGCACTTTCTGTTCGACTCCGACAGTCTTGCGCCCTTCGAGTTGCTCACCGCGAAATATCGGACGAAGAAGTCGTTCCTGGATGGCTTCACGCAGCTGCACATTTTCGTCATCTCATTGCGCTGCGAGCACTCCTGCATCTACTGCCAGGTCTCGCGCGTGAGCCCGGATCGCCAGCGCTACGACATGTCCGCGGAAACCGCTTCGAGGTCGCTCGATCTCGTGTTTCGCTCGCCCGCCCAGCAGCTGAAGATCGAATTCCAGGGCGGCGAGCCGCTCCTGAACTTCCCGCGCATTCGAGAGATCATCGAAGAAGCCGAGCGACGCGCAGCTGCTACCGCGAGACCCGTCGAATTCGTCGTGACGACGAACCTGGCCCTCATCACGGACGAGATGCTGTCGTTCTTCCGCGATCACGACGTCTTTCTTTCGACGTCGCTCGACGGCCCGCCATTCATTCACGACGCGAATCGTCCACGACCCGGAAACGACAGTCACGCGCGAGTGGTTGAGAATCTCGAAAGATCGCGCAGCGCGCTGGGACACGACCGAATCGCTGCACTGATGACCACGACGAGCCTCTCGCTGCAACATCCCGAGGCGATCGTCGATGAATATCTGCGCCTCGGATTCTCCGCAATCTTCCTGCGCCCGATCAGTCCGTACGGCTTCGCGGTCCGCACGGCCCGGACGACGGGCTATTCGATGTCCGAGTTTCTCGCGTTCTACGTGCAGGCTCTCGCCCACATCCTGGAGATCAATCGGCGCGGAACGTTCTTCGCCGAGGCCTACGCGCAACTCCTGTTAAGACGCATCTTCACGCCGTTTGCGACAGCGTATGTCGATCTGCAGAGTCCTGCCGGAGCCGGCATCGGCGTGGCGGTCTACAACTACGACGGCAACGTCTACGCGTCCGACGAATCGAGAATGCTGGCGGAGATGAACGACCATCGCTTTCGCCTCGGCAATGTTCATCGCGACGCATACGAAGACATCTTCGGCGGTCCGATCGTGCGGACGCTCGCGGCGTCTTCGGTGATCGAGTCGCTGCCCGGATGCGCTGACTGTGCGTTTCAGCCGTTCTGCGGCTCCGACCCGATTTTTCACTACGCCACGCAGGGTGATGTGGTGGGCCACCAGCCGACGAGTGAGTTTCATGAAAAAAACGAGTTCCTGATCAAGCATCTGCTGGAGCTCGAGGAGAGCGATGCGCATGCGCGGCGCATCTTCTGGTCGTGGATCACGCCGGAGTCGTCGTCGTGAGACTCCACGCCACCGGATCCGCAGTCGGCGTTGAGCGAACGCTCATCGGGCGGATCGCGACGGACTCGAGCAATGCCGAGGCATCCTGGTTGTGGTGGAACGCCTCATCGCCGCCGGGTGACGTCAGCGATTGTCTTGGCGTCATCACGCCGCAGACGGCCGACGATTGGCGGCTGCCCGTACCTCTCGTGCATTCCGTGCAGCAACTCGACTATCTCGCTTCGGGCGACGTCATTGCCGCCGATCCGAACGGATTCGTACGCACGCTGTATCGGAAAGCGTCACCGCACAACTTCATTCTGATGACGGAGCAGTGCAACAGCTACTGCCTGATGTGCTCGCAGCCGCCCAAACCGATCGACGATTTCGATCGTTTGCAGGAGCATCTTCGACTCATCGATCTCATCGATCCTGAAACCGGAGAGCTCGGAATCACTGGAGGCGAGCCGACGCTCTTCAAAGACGGGTTTCTCGAGCTGATCCGGCACTGCAAGGAGCGGCTCCCTCGCACCGCTCTGCACGTACTGACGAACGGACGCCTCTTCTACTACCGCAGCTTCGCGGAGAAGCTCGGTGCGATCGCGCATCCCGATCTCGTTCTCGGGATCCCGCTGTACTCCGATGTCGATTCGGGGCACGACCACGTCGTCCAGGCGAAGGGCGCGTTCGAACAGACCGCGCTCGGCCTGCTGCATCTCGATCGTTACGACGTGTCCGTGGAGATTCGGGTGGTGGTCCATCGTCTGACGTATCGTCGCCTCGCTCGACTCGCGGAGCTGATCGTGCGGAACTTTCCGTTTGCCTGCCACGTCGCGTTGATGGGATTGGAAATGTTCGGCTTCGTCCATGGCAACCTCGAACAACTCTGGATCGATCCCGCCGATTACCAGGAGGAGCTCTTCGCGGCCACGGAGATTCTCTCGCTCGCCGGAATGAACGTCTCGATCTACAACCATCAGCTCTGCGTGCTCGACCCGCGTCTGTGGCGATTCGCGAAGAGATCGATCTCCGATTGGAAGAACGTCTATCTCGACGAGTGCGAGCGCTGCGACGTGCGCGCGGAATGCGGAGGCTTCTTCGTCTCGGGCACCAAGATCCGAAGCCGCGATATCCGCGCGATTTCACGCGGTTAACCCGTCAGGGAATCGCGCTTTTCGTTCGCCGGTGTACGAAAGCGGCGACTGCGGTCGCCGGTCGCGCAGTCCAAATGGCTTCGCCAACGGTCTGCGGTTGCGAGTCCGCAGCTTACTGTTGCTGCAGCGTTCCGGTGAACGGGTTTTCTCCCTCGACCTGATTGTTCGACCACGACTTCACCTCGGCACCTCCCGTCGTTTCGACGATCGTCGAGCTGGCTCTGAGCAGCGTGCAATCGGAGACTTGCGTAGTCGCCGCCGAGGCGCCGTTCAGGTGACTTCGAATCGCAGCGTCGTTGAAACCGAGCATCGCGTGCTCGAGCACGACCAGCGGACCGTGGCCCGCGTTGCCATCGACCAGCACGCCGTCAACGTGGTTCATCGCCGTTGTTTCATGGACGACGGCGACCGCGTTGTCCGCAATGCGGATGCCGGCACCGAACGCGTCGTAGCCGTTCGCTTCGAATCGGCAGTTTTCGATCAGCGCGACCGCATCCGCGCCAGCGCCCGGACTGATGTCGACACCATGCGTTCCGTTGTTGCGAACCTCGCAGTCGTGCATCATCAGTCGCGCGCCGGCACCCGTCACCGAAACGCCCCGGCCGAATCCGAAGATCGTCGCGCCTTCGATGATCAGCGTGCCGGCGGTCGTGAAATTGATGCCGGTCGGGTCGGCGAAGATCAAACCATTCATCGACAGCCCGCGGATCACGACCGTATCGCTCGCCGCGATCTGCACGTTGATCGTGCGTCCGTTGAACGCCACGACGCCATGCGGCGCGTCGATCGTGATCGACTTCGTGATCGTCGCGGTGCCGAACCCGCCGCTCGACAACACGATGATCTCGCCGCCCGCGGGCGATTGATTGAGCGCGCCCTGCAGCGAACGGCACGGCGTCGTTTGCACCGTGCAGTCATTCGCATCGTTGCCGGTGCCGGAGAGGAACACGCGCGCGATCTGCGCATGCGCTTCGACGGAGAGGAGCAGCATGAAGATTCCAAGGATTGCGTTTCGCATGGTTCTCCTCCTCACGAGCGCGCGACCGGTCCGGTGAATGCGCCTGATGCGGTTGCGGAAACGCGATTGTTGCCGTACGTGTAGACGCCGCTGGCACCATCGCCGCCGTTGTTGATTGTCTGGGCCAGAGTCACATTGCTCACGATCGTCGAATTGGAGACGCGAATCCGTGCGGTTCCGTCGTTCGTGGCAATCGTCGAAAACACCGTCTCGCCTCGCAGAAAAACACAACGCTCGACGTGCATGTCGGCGATGCCATGTCCCAGGGCTGCTGTCGTCGCCATGTGCAACGCCGTGCTGCAGTCCAGGAACGAGCTGTCTCGCACTGCAGCGTAAACGTGATTCGCGGCGGAGATCGCAGTTGCGACACGCACGAATCGGCAGCGCTCGATCGTCACGAACGCGCCAACCCCCAGTGAGTCGTCGATCAGAATTCCTGTTCCGGAGAGATTTCGAAAGTCCGTGTTGCTGAGGAACAGCCGCCCGTCGTTGTCGCTGCGTCGAATACCGTCCGGAAAGCCGGCGATCACGCAGTTCTCGATCATGAGCGAGAAACCAACCTGATAGTCGATTCCCATCGC
>DATKFO010000733.1:0-7246 GCA_035544355.1 Thermoanaerobaculia bacterium | reverse complement strand
GTCCTCGCCAGCCGGCGGGACGCCGGCGCTCCATTACGCGCAGCGTTCCGATCGCTCCTCCTCCGCCAATTCCTCCAGCAAATCGGCCCCGGCAACGCCGGGGTCGAGTTTCGCCAACTGGTACCGCAACGCCTCCGCTCGCGCAGAGAATGACGACTCGCTGAGCACGCGGCGCACGGCGTCGCGGATCTGCGATTCTTTCGGCGTGCGCACCTTGATGCCGATGCCCACGCCCGACCATTGCACGCGATTCGCGATCTCCGGTTTCTCTTCGGTCTTTCCGATCGAGACGATTGGGACTCCGTGCGCGAGTGCGATTTGGATCGAGCCGAACCCGCCATTCGTCAGCAGCACGTCGACTTTCGGCATCAGGTGCGCGTAGGGGATGAAGCGTTCGACGCGTGTGTTCGCCGGTAGCGGATCGATCTGCACGGCTTCTGGAACTTTGCTGCCGGTTGTCACGACCACGAACACGTTTTCGTTCGCGAGCGCGCGAATCGCGGGGCGGATGAGTTGATCGAGATCGTTGTTGATGGTGCCCTGCGTGACGAGGACGACGCGTTTGCCTTCGAGTTCGTTCCACCACGTCGGCGGATGCCAATCCGCCGGCGGCTCGGGCACGGACGCGCCGATGAAACGCACGTTCGCAGGCATGTCGCTGCGTGGATAGTCGAAGGCGGCGACGCCGCTCTGCAGATACACATCCGCACCGCGCGCGAAGTCGAAGATGCTGCAGTCGAGCGGGGGGAGGCCGAGGCGGCGGCGTATTTTGGCGTTGTACTCGTTGGCGTCGCGGAAGATCACGCGATCGACGAGCCAGTACAGCGCGCGATTGCGCTGGCGTCCCAGCCAGGTGTGGCTCGGCAGCAGTGAGAGTCCGAACGGCGCGGTGTCGCGGCTCGACATCGTCAGGATCGACATGCCGTACATCGCGTACGGAATCCCGGCGCGCTGATGCACGGCCTCGCACACGGCGGCGCCGTTGTCGCCGACGATCACGTCGGCGGGCTCGCGCTCGAGCTCTTCTTCGAGATCGCGCAGCGCGCCGGGGATGAAGTCGATGAAGATGCGCTTGATGTCATATCGCATCTGCGCGATGCCTTCCTTCGGACGATCGGGAAACAGGTCGCCGAGATGCTCTTCGTCGAGCGGCATTGCGTGATGGAACGGGATCCAGCGCGCGCCGGTGCGCTCGATGGCGCGGCGGAAGCGCGGCGTGGAGTACCAGCGGACGTCGTGTCCGCGCGCAATGAGCTCGCGCGCGATCGGCAGACCAGGGTTCACGTGACCCGTGAACGGCATCGGGGCAAAGAGAAAGCGTGACATCGTGTGCTCCTGGGTGTTCATGAACCTGCGGGGTCGGGTTCTTCGCTCTCGATCGGTTGCAGATTGCGCAGGTGCTCGGCGACGGTCTTCAGATCGTCGTCCGTCAGTGCGGTCAGGTGCTCGAACGGCATCGGCGGCCCCTCGATCAACTGCTCGCTGCACGAAGCCATCGTGAGGAGCATGGCGGGGGTCGGGAGAGAGAGATCGGCGCGCGTCATGGGATTCCTCCGTGTAGTTGGCGGGAGAGTACGGAGGAGCGATTACGGGGCGCTTACTGTAACCGCTTACAGAGATGAGGCGTGGCTGGTGACTGGTGATCGGTGATCGAGGCGGTGCCTCGGTGCAGGAACCTCAGCGATCACCGATCACTGAGCACCGATCACGCGCGCGTGTACGCGCGTCGTCGCTGGATCGGGATCGACGTCGAGCTCCTTTTTAAGTGCATCGACGAGGCGTCGATAGGCGCGCGCTGCGGCGGATGGGTTTCCGATTTTGCCGTGGCAGGTCATGAGATTGCGGACGGCTTGTTCGTCGAGGTCATCGAGAGCGACGAGTTTTTCGTAGACCTCTGCAGCCGCGGCGAAATTGCCCGACGTCATGTGTGCGCGGCCGAGCTCTGTGAGTGCGTTGGCGTAGGTATCGCGGAGGCGCGCGCGGAGGTCTTCGTGCCACTCGCCGGTGGTTGCGTTTGCGAAGAAGTCGCCGCGATAGAGGTCGACGGCGTGCGCGAAGTCGCCGGCTTTGATGGCGCGTTCGAATGCGGCGACGTCGAATTCGATGCCTGGCTTGAGCGCGTACGTTTCGCCGCGGACGATGACCCAGTCCGCGCCGCCGAGGAGTTTGCGGAGGCGGTGGATGGTGACGTGGAAATTGTTGCGGAGGCGCGCGGTGTCGACGTCGGGCCAGAGCGCGGCGCCGATCTGTTCTTTCGTCGCGCCGGATGGATTGCACAACAGAAACAGCAGCAGCTCGCGCGCGCGGCCGGATTGCGATTCGCGATCGGGCTCGATCTCGAGCGGTCCGAGCGCGCGCACGCGCGTCGCCATCGATTGCGTGGGTGTCGCGCGCGTGGCGAGGCGTTCGATCTGATCGCGCGCGAGTGTGAGCATCATGTCGTACGGCAGCGATGCGCCCGACGCGAGGACGATGCGGAGTCTCTCGTCGCCGAGGGCTTCGCGGATGCGTTCGTCTTTTTCGAGCTCGAGGATCTCGTCGCGGCTCGGACGTGCGCCGAGCTCGAGCCACGCAGCGGCTGTCGCCGCGAGCAATTTCGTTCCGACTTCGGTCTCACCGCTGTCGAGCAGTGCGATGCCGATGCCTTCGATGGTTTGCGTGAGTCCCCAGCGATCGTCGGTTTGTGCGTGCACGTCGAGCGCGCGACGGAGGTCGCGAATCGCCTCGTCGAGCTTTCCTTCGCGGAGTGCGATGTGGCCGAGAAGCGTGAGGGGGTGCGCAATTGCGGGCTTGTGATCGCGCTCGACGCCGATCTGATGCGCTTCGTCGAACGCGGTGCGCGCGGCGCTCCAGTCGCTGCGCAGTTGCGCGGCGATGCCGGACCAGTAGAGCGTGAGCGCGAGTGCGACGTCGCGTGCGTTGCTGCGCGCGAGCGCTTCGGCTTCGGCGAAAACTTCCGACGCGTCTTCACCGGCGAATGCGATCGCGGCGCCGAGGATCGTGAGCGCTTGGGCGAGTGCTCGGCGATCGTTCGAGGTGCGTAGCGCGGCGACGGCTTCATCGATCATCGGACGCAGCGACGCCCAATCCGCCTGCCACACAGCGGCGTCGCCTGCAGCGACAAACGCGAGTGCGCGCACGATCGCGTCGGCGTTGTTCGCTCGCGGCAGCGCGGCTTTGATGCGACGTCGCGCTTCGTGGAAATGTCCGCGCGCGAACCAGTACCAATGGATCGCGTACACGAGCCGCAGCTCGACATCGGAGCGCGACGCATCTTCCTCCGCCCAATCGAACGCAGCGCGCACGTTGCCGATCTCGTGATCGACACGCGCGATCGTCGGCGCGTCGCCGGCGCCCGCGAACAGCAGCGGCTCTGCGCGCTCGACGAGCTCGAGGAAATAGCGCGCGTGTTTCTCGCGCAGCGCTTCGCGCTCATCCGATTGCTCGAGTTTCTCCGCTGCGAACTGCCGCACGGTCTCGAGAAAGCGGCAGCGCATGTCGTCGGTCGTCTGCACGAGCGATTTGTCGACGAGATTCGAGAGGAGATGCAGCACGTCACCGCAAACGGATTCCGCGGCTTCGAGCGTGAACGTGTCGGTGAAGACGGCGAGGCGGCGGAACAGCGTCTGCTCGTCGTCGGTGAGCAGGCGAAAGCTCCAGTCGATCGTCTCGCGAATCGTGCGATGGCGCGGCAGCGTGCGCGAGCCGGACGACAGCAGCTCGAAGGCGTCGTCGAGGCGCTCGATGATCTGTTCGAGCGAGAGCACGCGCACGCGCGCCGCGGCGAGCTCGATCGCGAGCGGCACGTTGTCAAGGCGCCGGCAGATCTCCGCGATCGCGACGCGATTCTGTTCCGTCACCGCGAACGCCGGCGTCGCGCTGCGCGCGCGCTCGGCGAAGAGTTGGATCGCGTCGTCTTCCGCGAGCGGCGGCACGAGCCACGTCTGCTCGCCGACGATGATGATCGCCTCGCGGCTCGTCGCGAGGATGGTCGTGTTCGGACAGCCGCGCAGCGTGACTTCGACGATCGACGCGACGGGATCGATCAGATGCTCGCAGTTGTCGAGCGCGAGGAGGATCGTGCGATCGCGCAGGCGATCGAGGACGATCGCCTCGACGTCGAACGTCGGCGCTTCGCGGAGATCGAGCGTGCTGAGGATCTGCTGCGCGATCAATTCACCATCAATCAGCGGCGCGAGATCGACCCACACGACGATCTCGTAGCGACCCTTCATGCGATGCGCGAGCTCGAGCGCGAGGCGTGTTTTTCCACTGCCGCCCGCGCCGGTGATGGTGAGCAGGCGCGTTGCTCCGAGCAGTCGCGCAGTTTCGTCCAGTTCGCGCTGGCGGCCGAGGAGCGGCGTCAGCGCGACCGGCAACGATGGGGGCATGGGGGAATGATAGTTTGGAGTGCGGCGGCCGCGCCGCCGCTTTGGGTCGGGTTACGAGGTTGCGAGGTCGCGCGGTACCAACATGTGGCACAGACACTCTTGTCTGTGCGCGCCGCGCGGGATGAGCCGATGCACACTGGGCTCCGGCCTCCCGAGTGCGCACAGACAGGAGTGTCTGTGCCACCTTTTGAGACGCTCTCCTTCAGAGTCACCTCGTAACCCGCAACCTCGCGATCGGCAACGCGCTACCCAAAGCGGCGGCATGGCCGCCGCACTCCTAAAGTGGCAGCCAATACGAGAACTTCACGAGAAACACATCATGCGATGGCGCGGTCGGGATCGCGCGGAGGTCGCGGCCGAATCGGAAGTCGCCGATGCCGACCGTGTCGGAACGATTTTCGTTCCAGACGACGTACAGCGCGGAGCCGGGGCGGAACTCCCAGCGTGCGACGGCGCTGCCGCGCACGCTGCGGAAGTTGAAGTCGGGATCGGAGAACGTGGCGGCGATCGGCGTGTAGTCGGCGGTGCGCGCTTTCGCGAGCGCGTGGTAGTCGTGGAAATCGCCCGAGGCGATGAACGGCTGCATGTAAAGCTGGAAGGAGAGGCGCGAGCTGAGGGTCCAGTCGACGCGCGTGCCGAGCTCGAACGAGCGCTGCTCGAGATCGGAGAAGACGTAGCGCGTGCCGAACGTGCCGGTCGCGGCGGCGTCAGCGAACGCCGTGACGTACTGCGTGAAGTCGTGCGAGCGCCTGTAGTACGGCGAGACGCTGACGAACAGATTCGACGCAGGCCGCGCGTTGAGCTCGATGCCCGCGCCGCGCACGTACGATCCGTCGCCGTTGCCTTCGAGATGGCTGTTGATGTTGAAGTAGAAATTCTTGCGATCGTCGCTGCCGAGCTCCAGATCGGACGACCAGCTGTTCTCCGTGCGCACGATCGGTCCGCCGCGCGTGAGGCGATCGTTGAACGAGCCCGGCGTGTAAAAGAGCGACGTGCGGTAGTGCCAGTAGTTGAGGAACGTCGCGAAATGATCGACGAACGCGCCGCGCTCGAACGTGTCGCCGTCGAAGTTGCGGTTGTTCCACACGCCGAACCACACCTGCCGCTCGCGGAACGTGTTGCTCGGCCGCTGATTGACGTACTGCATCAGCGCGTGCGACGAGACGATGTCCGTGCGCTGCATGAAGCCGGCGTCGTTCGTTTCGAAGCCAGGTGAATACGCTTGCACCTGCACGATTGGGCGCCAGTCGTTCGTGACTTTCGAGATCATGCCGCTCGCCGCCCAGCCGGTGAGCGACGTGCGCGCCGGATCGAAATGGATGTGGCTCGCGTCGGGGCGCTGGTAATAGCGCGACGACGATCGCTGCGTGAGCGCGATCGCGTCTTCACTGCCTTTCACGCGCGAGCTCGCGGCGAAGCCTTCGAGGATCCAGCTCTTGTTCTTGAACGACGTGTACCCGTCGACGCCGGCGACGAGCGAGTCGTCGCGCAGCTCGGTGATCTCGTCGGGCAGACGGCGATTCACCGAGGTGATCATCGTGCCGATGCGCGAATTCGCGCCGATCTCTTTCGTCGCGCGCGTGACGAAGTAATTCGTCATCGGCTCGACCTGCTGCCGTCCGGTGATCCCTGCGCTGATGAAGCGCGCGCGTTCGGCATCCGTCAACGCGTCAAGCACGCCGAGCGCCCAGCCGTTGCCGAGTTTTCCGGTGAGCTTGCCTGCGCCGAGGATGGTGGTTTCGGAGGGGGCGACGACGTGATCGGCGTCGAGCTCGATTTGCGGGGAGCGTCCGATGCGTCGTGAATAGAAAAGGCTTGGTGGGAAAAAGAAATTGAAGTGACTCGTCGCAGGTGAGTCCGCAAATCGAAAGATGTTCAGACCTTCAGTGAAGAACGGGCGTTTCTCCGGATAGAACGTTTCGAACTGGCTGAGATTCACGACCGCGGGATCGACTTCGACCTGACCGAAGTCGGGATTGATCGTCCCGGTCAACGTCAGAGTCGACGTCAGTCCGTACTTCACATCCAGCCCTCCCTCGGCACGATGATCGAACGTATCGAGAAACGGATTGGAGCGATCGGCGTGTGTAAGGACGTCGGAGCGCGCGACCGCATACGGCACGACTTCGAGCGGGCGCTCGCGATGGATGCCCTCGATGCCGTCGAGATCGGCGAAGTGCGACACGAATCCCGTGCCACCTTTCGGCGTGTTGACGATGCGCACCCACTCGTTGTTGCGCACCGTACGGCGCGTGATGTTGATGCCCCACACGTGCGTTGGTTTGTCGGGAAAGCGCAGCTGCGAGAACGGAATGCGCACCTCGGTGATCCAGCCGTCGGCGACGACTTTCGATGCGGAGTCCCACACGCCGTCCCAGCTGACGTCTTCGCCGACGTCGTTGTAGAG
The DNA here is from genome assembly GCA_035544355.1 of Thermoanaerobaculia bacterium. Lineage (GTDB taxonomy): Bacteria > Acidobacteriota > Thermoanaerobaculia > Gp7-AA8 > Gp7-AA8 > DATKFO01. The sequence goes on along the minus strand of DATKFO010000733.1, from coordinate 448 downwards.
GATCGTGTCGACCTGCACGTTCGAGGGCGTCAGCGTGAAGGCGTTGCCGGACAGGCGATCGTGCTGCGAGTCGATGTTGATCGAGAGGAAGTCGTACGTGCCGAAGTTGTCGCGGCGCACGAGCAGCGCGGAGGGCTTGCCCGGATCCGTCATCTTCGCGCCGAAGTAGATCGCCTTGTCGTCGTAGACCACGCGCACGCTGGTGAGCATCGTCGGCGCCTGTCCGTCGTTCGGATCGTGTTGCGTGAAGTCGGTGAACTCCGGCGCCGACTGCCACGCAGGATCGGAGAGGTCGGCATCGAGCGTAGGCGGCGTGGCGACGCGAACCGCGTGCAGTGTCGGATGCTCGGGCCAGTTCGCGGCGCGCAGCAGCGGGGCCATGCCGAGGAGTGCGATGAGCGTGAGCTTCTTCATGATTCGCGGGGAGTATCGCGCGATCGGGAGGGGG
>DATKFO010000732.1:0-4664 GCA_035544355.1 Thermoanaerobaculia bacterium | reverse complement strand
AGCTCGAGCGCGACATCTACAAAGAAGCGGGCAACGAGTTCAACATCAACTCGCCACAGCAGCTCGGCCACATCCTGTTCGAAAAGCTCAACTACCCCGTCATCAAGAAGACGAAGACGAAAGGCTTCTCGACGAGCCAGGACGTGCTCGAAGAGCTCGCCGAGCACGGCTTCGCGGTGCCGAAGCTCATCCTGTCGCATCGCGAGCTACACAAACTGAAGTCGACGTACATCGATGCGCTGCCGCAAATCGTAGGGAGCGACGGCCGCGTGCACACGACGTTCAATCAGGCCGTCGCCGCGACGGGACGGCTCTCGTCATCCGATCCGAATCTGCAGAACATTCCGATTCGCACGCAGACGGGACGCGAGATTCGCCGCGCGTTCATCGCGGCGGATGGCAACGTGCTGCTGTCCGCCGATTACTCGCAGGTCGAGCTGCGCATCCTCGCGCACATGTCGCAGGACGAATCGCTGATCGACACGTTCCGCCGCGGCGCGGACATTCATCGCGCGACTGCGTCGAAGATGTTCAACATTCCGGAAGAAGAGTTGACGGCAGAACAGCGCCGTGGCGCGAAGGTGATCAACTTCGGTGTGCTGTACGGTATGTCGGCGTTCCGCCTGTCGAATGAGCTGAACATCTCGACGGCGCAGGCGAAGGATTGGATCGAGGCGTATTTCGCGCGCTATCCGAAGATTCAGGAGTATCTCGATCGCACGCTCGTCGAGGCGCGATCATCCGGGAAAGTGACGACGCTGTTTGGGCGTGTGCGCTACATCCCCGAGATCCACAATCGCTCGTTCACCGTGCGCGGCAACGCGGAGCGGATGGCGATCAACGCGCCGATCCAGGGAACCGCCGCGGATCTGCTGAAGCTCGCGATGATCGCGCTGGAGAAGAAGCTCGAACGGACGCGCGCGCAAATGCTGCTCACCGTGCACGACGAGATCGTGATCGAGGCGGAGGAGACGAGCGCGGCCGACGTGGCGGGAATCGTGAAAGAGACGATGGAGACGATCTTTCCTCTCGCCGTCCCGCTCGCCGTGGACGCGCACTGGGGAAAAAGCTGGTATGAGGCGAAGGACTGAGTGGCGCGCGGCGATTCTCCTTCTCATCATCGCGTGTAAACCCGTTGCGCCGTCGAAGCCCGCAGCACGCGTGGCAACGATCCGCGCGACCGTCATCACGATCCGCACGACGCTCGAGCCTTCGAAGAAAACGTACACGCACGAGATCGTGATCGTCGGCAATCGCGCGCGCAGCACCGGCGAGAACGACACCTGGCGCGTATTCGACGTCGCCCATGATCGCGTGACGTTCGTCGACGACATCGCGAAAACGTTTCGCGTCGAGCCGCTCGCATCGATCGTGAAGAAGCGACGCGAAGCGATGCGCGCGCCAATCGCGGAGCACATCCCACGCGCGACGTTTGCGGCGACGACGGACGTGCGCACGATTCAGGGCGTGCAAGCGAAACGCTACGTCGTGAGCGTCGGCAAATACGAGCGACAACTGTGGATCGGCGAGCACAAGCTCATCCCAAAAAACCTGTTCGCGATGATGCAGGCGAGCGATCCGCCGTCAACGCCGCTCGCACCGATGATGCGCGAAGCCGACGACGCGCTGACCGCCATTCGCGGATTCCCGCTCCTCGAGCACGCGGAAGTGCCGTACGGAAACGCGAAGATGGTGCTCGATCGTGCCGTGATCGCGATCGCGCAACGCGACATGCCGCGCGCGCTGCTGGATGTGCCACGCGGATATCGCGAGATCCAGTAGGGGCGGCCTGCGGCCGCCCGAACCCCGTCGACTCCCATCACGAGAAGGCGGCCCTACATTTGTCAGACGTAGGACGAGCTCTTAGCTTGTCCGGTTTTTCTGCGTACTGCCTACTGCGTACTGCCAACAGTGCTCAGTCGATCTTCAGCACCGCCAGGAACGCCTCCTGCGGGATCTCGACTTTGCCCACGCGCTTCATCCGCTTCTTCCCTTCCTTCTGCTTCTCGAGAAGTTTGCGTTTGCGCGTGATGTCGCCGCCGTAGCATTTCGCGAGGACGTTTTTGCGCAGCGCTTTCACGGTTTCGCGCGCGACGACGCGGTTGCCGATCGCGGCTTGCAGCGCGACTTCGAACATCTGGCGCGGGATGAACTCTCGCATTTTTTCGACGAGCACTTTGCCGCGGCCGAAGGCTTTATCGGTGTGCACGATGAGCGACAGCGCGTCGAGCGGCTCGCCGTTGACGAGGATGTCCATCTTCACGAGCTTGCTTTCGCGATAGCCGATGAACTGGTAATCGAGCGACGCGTAGCCGCGCGAGATCGATTTCAGTTTGTCGAAGAAGTCGAGGATGACTTCGTTCAGCGGCATTTCGTAGACGATCATCACGCGGTTCGCGGAGACGTACTCGAGCTTCTTCTGCGTGCCACGGCGATCGATCGCGAGCGCGAGAATCGGACCGACGTATTCGTCCGTCGTCAGCATCGTCACTTCGAAGAACGGCTCTTCGATCTTCGCGATCATCGCGGGATCGGGCAGCTTCTGCGGATTCTCGACTTCGATCACGTCGCCGTCGGTGAGCGTCACGCGATAGCGAACGCCCGGTGCGGTCGTGAGCAGCTCGAGATTGAACTCGCGCTCGAGCCGCTCCTGAATTATCTCCATGTGCAGCAGCCCGAGGAAGCCGCAGCGGAAGCCGAATCCGAGTGCGACGGAGTTTTCGGGCTCGTACGAAAAGGAGGCATCGTTCAACTTGAGCTTCGCCACGGCATCGCGCAGGTTCTCGTACTCCTCGGTGATGATCGGAAAGAGTCCCGCGAACACCATCGGCTTCACTTCCTGGAAGCCGGGAAGCGGCGTCGGATTCTGGCGAGCCTCGGTGACCGTGTCGCCGATCTTCGCCAGCACGATGTCTTTGATGTTCGCGGAGAAGTAGCCGACTTCGCCGACGCCGAGGGAGTCGACGGCTTTCGGTTTCGGCGTGAAGACGCCGAGGTCCATGATCTCGTACTCGCGTCCGGTCGACATGAACTTGACCTTCATGCCGCGGCGGAGCTGCCCGTCGATGATGCGCACGAAGCACATGACGCCGCGGTACGAGTCGTACCAGGAGTCGAACAGCAGCGCGCGCGTGTCGCCGTCCGCGTTGCCTTTCGGCGCGGGGATGTGCGTGATGATCTTGTCGAGAATTTCCTGCACGCCGATGCCGGCCTTTGCGGATGCGAGCACGGCGTCGTGCGCATCGAGTCCGATCACGTTCTCGATCTGTTCGCGCACGCGCTCCGGCTCCGCCGACGGCAGGTCGACTTTGTTGATGACCGGGAGGATCGCGAGATCGTTGTTGATCGCGAGGTAGGAGTTCGCGAGCGTCTGCGCTTCGACTCCCTGCGTCGCATCGACGACGAGAATCGCGCCTTCACACGCCGCGAGAGAGCGCGAGACTTCGTACGAGAAGTCGACATGGCCCGGCGTGTCGATCAGATTGAACGTGTAGTTCTGACCGTCCTTGGTGCGGTAGTTCAGCGTGACCGCGCGCGCCTTGATCGTGATCCCGCGCTCGCGCTCGAGATCCATGTCGTCGAGCATCTGCTCGTGCATCTCGCGCTGTTCGACGGCGCCGGTCATCTGCAGCAGACGATCGGACAGCGTCGTCTTGCCATGATCGATGTGCGCGATGATGGAGAAATTGCGGATGTACTGAGGGTCGGGCATGCGTCGAGGGGGAAGTAACACGAACGAGGGGGTTTGTCATCCCGACGGTCATGAATGGTGGGCAGTGCCCACTGCGAACTATCGCTTCGCGTCGGCGCGCAGGCGCGCTCCTTCGCCGGCATGCCACTGGTACGGAATCTGGTCGGTGTCGTACGGGAGGCGCCAGTGATCAGGGTCCGCGTAGTCGTAGGCGAGCGTCGGAAAGTTCAGGACGAGCGCGTCGGTCGCGCCAAGGTTTTGCAGGCCGTGCCAGATGCCGGTCGGAAGCACGATGAACGTCGGGCGCGCGTCGCCGACGTGGTACTCCTTCACCTGCCGGTACGTGCTGCTCTCTTCGCGGCCGTCGAAGAGCACGACCTTGAGGTGCCCCTGATTCACGAAGAGGCGATCGATCGATTTCATGTGACAGCTCCATGCGCCGATCGCACCGGGGAAGAGCCGCGACTGATAGATGTGCACGACGGGCAAGCCGGTCGGGTCCCATTCCGGACGGTATGTTTCGGTGATGACGCCGTGATCGCGCGGAACGTGCAGCACTTCGCGCAGCACGACGCCTTCGAGGCCTGTGCCGACTTTCTGCCAGTCGCTTCCAACGATCTGCGGATCCTTCTGCGCGCCTTCAAGCATGATCGCTGACTCCTTTGAACCGCAAACGCTTGCGAATGGTTCTTCCTTTCGACGACGTCACTCTGCGCCAGATGACCGCGGGCCAACGCCACGGCTGTAGCAGCAGCCGCACGACGCGCGCGCCGAGCGACGGCGGCTTCCAGAGATCGAACGCGATGTCGATCAGGAGCTTCGTCTCGAGATCGCCTTCGGCACGAATCCGTTCGAGCCACGCGGCCTGCTCGTGGCATGGCCGATCGCGATAGACGTCGCGCCGCCACGCCGCGGGAAATTTGATCGCCGTGAGGCGAGGCACGATCGCGAACCGCAGGCCCGCCGCTCGCGC
>DATKFO010000731.1:0-2060 GCA_035544355.1 Thermoanaerobaculia bacterium | reverse complement strand
AGCAACAGCAAAGTCGCCGCGGAGGCCATGGCCGAGTGCAACAAAGCGTGGGCGTCGGCACAGTCGAAAGGCATCGGCAAGAAGCTCGCGTCACCCGCACCACAGAAGACCGCGACTGCGACCGGCGGCGGCAAAGTCAGCGCGCCGCCGAGTACCGCGCCGAGCACCGAGGAGCGATTGCGCAAGCTCGACGACTTGAAAAAGAAGAACCTGATCTCCGAGGAAGAGTACGCGCGCAAGCGGAAGGAGATCCTCGACGGCGTCTGATCAATCGATGGACGACGGCACGTCGCGCTGAATGACGCTTTTCAGCTCCTCGATCGCTTTGCGATGAGCGGCGTCGTCGTTCAAGCCTCCTCCGCTTTCCGTGAGCTCGAACGATCGCAACAATTCGCCGGACGGCGACATGACGTGCACGGCGAGCGTCGCCTCCGCGATCGTGAGTCCGTCGACTGTGTTGACCGTCCTCACGGAAAGCTTGCCGATCACGAGGCGGCTGCAGCGCTGTCCAGCTTGAGCTCTCGTGAAAGCGGAGTTGCTGCCACGAAACAGATCGGGCGCGAGGCGCTGCTCGTCGGCGAGTTTGGGGAACAGCACGATCGTGTCGTGCCCGTTGCCGCCGAGTGCGTCGCGCATCCATGAGATGACGTCGGCGCGCCGTTCCTGATGATCGCCGAAGATGATGACGGACCACGGCCGGTCTTCGTCGACCGCTTCCGCTTCCGGCGGCGCTTGGGGTTTGACCGGAACGAGAGGAATGTCTTCGACGCTCGTCGCTCCCGTGAGCTCGATGAATCGCTCGTAGGTTTGGAAGCCTGCGGCTTCGACACGAATCCGGCCGCTGGAGTCATCACGCATGAACGAATACGAGAAGAACCCCTCGGAGTCCGTCGTCAGGAGCTTCGGAACTCCGCCGATCTCGATGGTGACTTTCGCATACGACACGCGCGCCTGCGTTTCCCCATTCGTGACATGACCGGTGAGCCTTCGCGACTTCGATGACGACGTGCTGCCGGCTTGTGATGTTCTGAATGGGTCGAGCGGAATCTCTTCCTTCGTCGCCGCCCCGAGATCAATATTTCGTTCGTAGGGCTGAAAGCCTTCCGCTTCGACACGCAGCCGTCCGCTTGTGTCGTCGTGTGTGAATGAGAACGTGAAAGAGCCCTCGGAGTCGGTCGTCACGGTCTTCGGCGTGTTGCCTGCGTCGAGCGTGACTTTCGCGAACGCCACGCGAGTGTGCGTTGCGCTGTTCGTGACGGTTCCGGTGAGCTTTCGCGGTTTGGACGACGCGTTTTCTCTTGATGGTGACGGCGTCGATTTCTGCTCGAACGTCGTGCGATACGCCTCGCGCAACGCGATGTACGAGACGTCATCGATGTTGTCGGCCGGCTTGGAAATCGTGACGTGATTGCGATTGATGGGATCCTGGCGTTCGTTGCACAGGAGCATCGCGCTCGCACGGCCCACGATGATGATGCCGGCGAACGACGGCTGGAGCTCGTAGGCACAGAACGTTCGCGTACGCCGGAACTCGGAGCTCAGCCACTGGGATTCGTAAACGCCGAGAACGCCCGCGTCTTTCGTCGTCATCGTCCGCAGGTCGACGAGCTGCGGGTTCCTCGAGACCCATTTCGCGAGGCTGGCAACGGAGCTGCCCGCAGTTGGCGTGCTGTAGAAGTACATCATCGGCACGCGATCCGGTGTGACGACCTCCCGGTTCTTGAGGAGATAGGCTCGGGCGATGATGCCGCCCATGCTGTGACAAACGAAGATGATCTCTTTGTGGTTCGCGATGACGTTGTCGTTGTCGAGATTCAATCGCAGGTTGTCCGCGAGCTCATCGATCGTGTAGCTGCGGCTCCAGAGCGAGCTGGCAAAGTCGTAGACCCAGATGTCGACGCCGTCGAAGGTGCCATCGGTCCCCAATAGTTTGGGGAAATACTCGCCGTTCTCATTCGTCCACGTCTGCTGCGCGTCGCCGAGAACGCCGTGCACGAAGATGATGACGCGTTCGGCTTTCGTGTTCTTGTTTCCTCGTTCGTATTTTGATTTCGTCGTCG
>DATKFO010000730.1:0-4018 GCA_035544355.1 Thermoanaerobaculia bacterium | reverse complement strand
CGCCGTGGCCGAGGGGCACGTCGTTATCGATCAAGGTCCCACCCGCATCTCCGCGAATCACGTCGTCTACAACCTCGGCAGCAAGATCGGCACGTTCTTCAACGCGACGGGCACGATGGATCCGGCGATGTATTTCTCCGGCGATCGCATCGAAAAAGTCGACGAGGACACGTACAAGCTCACCAACGGCGTGTTCACGTCGTGCGATCTCGATCGTCCCGCATGGTCGTTTCACGTCGGCAGTGCCGAGGTGACGCTCGATGATTACGCGCACATGAAGGATCTTTCGTTTCGCGCGAAAGGCATTCCGATCTTCTGGGCGCCGCGGCTGATCTGGCCGACGAAGCGCGATCGCTCGAAAGGATTCCTGATCCCGCGCGCGCGCTACTCGAACTTCTTCGGCTCGCGGCTCGAGACCGCGTACTTTCTCCCGTTCGGCGATTCCGTCGACGCCACGATCAACGTCGATCTCAATTCGAAGGACTACTTCGGCACCGGACTCAATCTCCGTTACCTGCCGTCGCAGAACGTGAAGCTCGGCGAGCTCGCCGCGTACGGCGTCAACAATCCGCGCGCCTCGGCAACGACCGTGAACGGCGTCACGAAATTCAAAGACCGCCTCGAATGGAAATATCAGTACCGCCACGCGCAGGACAACCTGCCCGGCGGCTTCCGCGGCGTCGTCGACATCCAGGACTACTCGAACCTCGATTTCTTCCGCGAGTACGACGACGATCCGCGTTTGCAAACGCTGTCGAACATCTACTCGTCCGCGTACGTGACGAAGAACCGCCCGACGTATTCGCTCAACGTTCTCGGCGATCGCCGCGACATCGTCTTCACCGGCCAGCGCCAGCGCTTCGAGCAACTGCCGTCGGTGCAGTACCGCATGTATCCGCAGCGCGTGCTCGGGTCGCCGCTGTATTTTTCGCTCGAGTCGTCGAGCTCGCACCTGCGCACGAGCACTCTCGATGCGAATCGCGTCGAGACGCGCAGCGCCGATTACTTCCGCGCCGATGTTTTCCCGACGCTGTCGCTGCAAGTGCGCACGCCGTCGTGGCTGTCGATCAAGCCGCAGCTCTCCGTGCGCGACACGTATTACTCGTCGGCGCTCGACGAGACGACGCAAAAGCCGACCAACGACGAGAACCTGAATCGCTTCTACGCGCAGGCGCAGGTCGAGATCGTCGGCCCGACGTTCTCGCGCGTGTTCAATCGCGGGCTCGGCAACTTCTCGAAGTTCAAGCACGTGATCGAGCCGCGCTTCCGCTATCTCTACACGACCGAAGTCGAAGATCAGAATCGCGTCATCCGCTTCGACACCGTCGACTCGCCGTTCCTGCCGATCGTGCAGGACTCGCTCGAGTACTCGCTCACGCAACGCCTCATCGGCAAGGAAAAAGGCGAAGGCGGCAACGCGCGCGAAGTCGCGTCGTTCTCGCTGCGGCAGACGGTCGCGCTCTCCGATCCGTTCACGAGCGCGACGATTCCCGGCTCGACGCTGGGGATGCGCACGAACAAGTACACGCCGCTCGTCGCGAGCCTGCACGTGAATCCGTATCAGTCGCTGACGCTCGACGCGAGCGCGGCGTACGGCAACGTCTCGCATCAAGTCGACCAGACGAGTCTCTCCGCGAACATCGTCGGCACCGGCGAGAATGCCGACAAATATTTTTCACTGACGTGGTTCGCGACGTTCCTGCAGCCGGGACAGACGCTCGGCGATACGAGCCAGTACCGCATCAATACCGGATCGTCGCTGCTCAAGGATAGAATCCGCGCCGACGTCCAACTCAACTTCGACGCGAAAGAAGGGACGTTCCTCGAGCAGCGGTATCTCCTCGGCTGGACCGGTTCGTGTTACGGCATCGCCTTCGAGTTCCGCCGCTTCCAGGTCTTCGTACCCGACAAACGCCAGCGGACGAGCTACGGCCTCGCAGTGACGCTGAAGAACGTCGGGACGATCGGCTCGCACTGAGATTCGGTGGGCAGTAGGCAGTGGGCAGTGGGCAGAGATGACGCAACGTCTCTCCGTCTACTGCCCACTGCCCACTGCTCACTGCCAACTGATCATGAACGCACGCACACAACAAAAAATGAAGGGTCTCATCCTCTCCGGCGGCAAGGGCACGCGCATGCGGCCGCTCACGTATACGTCCGCCAAGCAGCTCATCCCGGTCGCGAATAAGCCGGTGCTCGATTACGGCATCGAGGCGATCGTCGCGGCTGGCATCGAAGACATCGCGATCATCGTGTCGCCCGAGACCGGCGGTGAGATTCGCAACGCGACCGGCGACGGATCGCGATTCAAGGCGAACATCACCTACGTCGAGCAGGCCGCGCCGAGCGGACTCGCGCACGCGGTGCTCACGGCCGAGGACTTTCTGCGCGATTCGCCGTTCGTGATGTACCTCGGCGACAACCTGCTGCAGCACGGCATCACGCCGCTCGTCGAGGAGTACCGCTCGCTTCAATGCAACAGCGAGATCCTGCTCACGAAAGTGCCGAACCCGTCGCAGTTCGGAGTCGCGGAGCTCGATGGCGAAGGCCGCGTGGTGAAGCTCACCGAAAAACCGCCCGAGCCGAAATCCGATCTTGCCCTCGTCGGCGTCTACATGTTCGACGAGAAAATTTTCGAAGCGGCGAAATCGATCAAGCCGTCGAAGCGCGGCGAGCTCGAGATCACCGACGCCATCCAGTGGCTGCTCGATCACGGCTACTCGGTCCATCCACACATCGTGAAGGGCTGGTGGAAAGACACGGGCAAGATCGAAGACATGCTCGAAGCGAATCGCACCGTGCTCGATACGTTCGAGCGCGACGTGCGCGGCACGTGCACCGGCGAATGCCAGATCGAAGGCAAGGTGATGATCGAGCCGGGCGCGGAGATCATCGACTCCGTCGTGCGCGGTCCGGTGATCATCGGACGCGACGCGCGCATCGTGCACGCGTACGTCGGCCCGTACACCTCGATCGGCAATCGCTGCGTCGTCGAACATTGCGAGATCGAGAACTCGATCGTGCTCGAGAACTCGAAGATCGCGCACGTCGACGGCCGCATCGAAGCAAGCCTCATCGGCCGCAACGTGAAGATCGGAAAAACGCACCGCAAACCGGTCGCGTACCGCTTCATGCTCGGCGACAACAGCGAGGTCGGGATCACGTAGAAGCAGTCGGCAGTTTGCAGTGGGCAGTGGGCAGAAAAGCCCCGCGACCCTCCACTGCCAACTGCTCACTGCCTACTGCCAACTGCTCACTGCCAACTGCCCACTGCCTACTGCTCACTGAGATGCCCAACGTCTACACGTTCAAGGATTTCGCCGGCAGCAGCCATCGAATCCTCATCGACCTGATCCGCCGCTTCGCGAAGCGCGGCGGCACGCTGATCGACCTCGGCGCCGCCGGCGGTGAGCTCGGCGACGCGGTGCGCGAGCAATTCACGCGCACGCTCGGCTTCGAATACAACGTCGATTGCATCGGCCAGCTCGTCGGCCGCTTCGATGCCGTCGTCATCACCGACCTCGAAAAAGTGAAGTGCCTGCCGCCGGGACTCGACGCGATCGTGCTCGCCGATGTGCTCGAGCATCTCCGCAACGCGAACGCCGTGCTGCAGATCGTGCGCGAGTCGCTCGCCGACGACGGCCACATCTTCGTCTCCGTGCCGAACATCGCGAACATCACCGTGCGCCTCGGGCTGCTGTTCGGCGTGTTCGAATATCGCGACCGCGGCATCCTCGACAACACGCACCTGCGCTTCTACACGCTGCGCACGATCCGCCGCGAGATCGAGAACGCCGGCTTCCGCATCCTCGCCATCCGCGGCTCGTCGGTGCCGATTCGCTTGATCATCGGCAAATACACGCCGGAGCCGATTCTTCGTTTCGGCGAATGGATCCTGACCGGCGTGACGCGCATGTGGCGCTCGCTGTTCGCCTACCAGATCATCATCGTCGCCGAACGTATCTAGGAGTGCGGTGACGACGAAGTCACCGCTTTGTGATCCGGATCAGAAAGCGGT
>DATKFO010000729.1:0-3282 GCA_035544355.1 Thermoanaerobaculia bacterium | reverse complement strand
CCGTGTCGCCGTACTGACGAATGACAACTTCTGTCGGCTCGTATGGCTCCATCTTCAGATTCGCGTCGCCGACCTGCTTGACGATCTCGCCACGTGTGACGATTTTTCCGGACGACGTGAGCAGCGTGTAGTCGTCGGACATGTGGTGATCCCACCACGCCGCGTCGTGCGAGTACGTTGCGACGACGAGCTCGTGATCGAGGCGGCGAAGATCGGCGGCGTCATCCGCGAACGCGGACGCGGCAAGGAGCAACAACAAAACGGATTTCTTCATCACAGACTCTCTATTCACAACAACGCCTTTGTTCTAGTACAATCACTCTACAATGCTAGTACAATACATTGCCGGCGACAGCTCGGTCAAGATCGCGCACTCCATCGAGCTCGCCGTTTCCGGCGGAAAGATCGCCTCGGGTGCGCAATTGCCACCGGTTCGTAACCTCGCCTCGCACCTGCGCGTGAGTCCGGCGACGGTCGCCGCTGCGTACAAATCGCTGCAGGATCGCGGCGTGCTCGTCGCGGATGGACGTCGCGGCACGCACGTGCGGCATGCGGCTCCGCTTTCGGTGCCTGCCGAGGTGCCTTTGCCTGCTGGAACACGGAACCTGCTCGAGGGGAATCCCGATCCGACGCTGCTGCCCGATCTCGCGGAGCGCGTCACGTTCAGGCAGCGCTTGTACGGTGAAGAGCTCAACGACGCGAAGCTCATCGCACTCGCGCGCGAGCAGTTCGCAGCCGATCGCGTTCCGTCGAAACACGTTGCGGTGTTGAGCGGCGCGCTCGACGGCATCGAGCGCGTGCTGCGCGAACATCTGCGTGCCGGCGAGCGCGTCGCGGTCGAAGATCCGTGCTTCACCGGCGTGCTCGATCTGTTGAACGCGCTGTCGCTCGTCGCCGTGCCGGTCGCGGTCGATGATGAAGGTCTGTTTCCCGATGAACTGCGCCGCGCGATGAAGTCGTGCGCCGCGGTGATCGTCACCCCGCGCGCACAGAATCCGACCGGCGCCGCGCACACGCCAAAGCGCGCGCGCGAATTGCGCGCCGTGCTCGCGATGCGTCCCGACGTTCTCGTGATCGAAGACGATCACGCGGGGCCGGTTGCGGGCACGCCGTATCTCACGCTCGTCGATACATCACGCGAGCGCTGGGCCGTCGTGCGATCCGTTTCGAAATCGCTCGGACCTGACTTGCGCGTGGCACTACTCGCAGCCGACGAGCACACGCACGCGCGACTCGAAGGGCGGCAAACGCTCGGCATCCGCTGGGTGAGCCACATCCTGCAGCGCCTCGTCGTCGCGCTCTGGCGCGATCGCGGCGTGCAGCGACTGCTCACGCGCGCCGCCAAGACATACACGGAACGCCGCGACACGCTCATTCGCGAGCTCGACGCGCGCGGCATCGAAGCACACGGACGTTCGGGATTGAATGTGTGGATCCCCGTCGCCGAAGAGAGTGCGACGGTGAGCGCGCTGCTGCACGAAGGTTGGGGCGTGCAGCCGGGCGAGCGCTATCGCATTGCAACGCAGCCCGCGATTCGCGTGACGATCGCAACACTCGACATCAGCGAGGCCGCGCATTTCGCTGACGATCTCGCGCGCCTCATGACGCCAGGGCGGCGCGCGATGGTGTAGGTGGCACAGACACTCTTGTCTGTGCGCGCGCGTGCACAGACAAGAGTGTCTGTGCCACATCCTAAAATGCGCGCATGTCGCTTTCGTCTCTCCTCTTCTTCGCCGCCACCGAGCTCGTGCTCTGCCTCATTCCCGGCCCTGCCGTGCTGCTCGTGATCTCGCAGGCGATGAAGCGCGGCTTTCGCGTCTCGATGCGCGGCGCGCTCGGCATCCTCGCCGGCAACACGATCTACTTCGCGCTCTCCGCCGCCGGCCTCGGCGCGCTCCTGATCGCCTCGCACGCCGTGTTCGAAGTGCTGCGCTGGGCCGGCGCGTTGTATCTGATGATTCTCGGCGGACGCATGCTCTTCGCACCGGCGCCTTCTGACGCATCAGCACCCGACGCGCAGCCGCGCAGTTTCCTGCAAGGCCTCATCACGCAGCTCGCGAATCCGAAAGCGATCGTGTTCTTCACGGCGCTGCTCCCGCAATTCATCGATCCGCACGGACGCATCGCACTACAGCTCGGAATTCTCGGCATCGTCTCCATCGCCATCGAACTGCCGGTGCTCGCGATGTACGGCTTCGCCGCCGATCGCGGACGCGCGATCTACGGACGTCACGCGCGCGTCATCGAGCGCGCCGCGGGCGGATGTCTCGTCGTCGCGGGCGCGAAGCTCGCTGCGCAATAATGCCGCCCGCATGAGCCTGAAGAGTGTGGTGCGCGGCGCGTTCGAGGAAGTGAAACGCGCGTTTCCGTTCGACGACTACATCGACGAGTCGACCTATCACGAGCTCGTCGCGATCGCGCGTGCTCTCGAGCGCACGCTCGGCGATTTTCGCAGCAAGAAACTCCTCGACGTCGGCAGCGGCCCGATGAACAAAACCGCCGTCCTGCAACGACTCGGCATCTCCTGCGCCGCCGTCGACGATCTCTCCGATCCATGGCACACGCGCACCGGCAACGACGAAAAGATCAAACGCTTCGCCGCCGACGCCGGCATCGACTTCCGCCAGCACTTCGTCGAGCAATCGCTCCCCTTCCCGAACGAAACCTTCGACGTCGTCTGCTGCATGGACATCATCGAGCACCTGCACGAATCCCCGCGCTCGTTGCTCAACGCCGTCGGCCCCGTACTGAAGACCGGCGGCCTGCTGCTCATCACCATGCCGAACTCCGTCAACCTGCGGAAACGAATCTCCGTCCTCCTCGGCCGCACGAACTACGTCAACGTCGGCGAATTTTTCTACGCCCTCGGCACCTGGCGCGGCCACGTGCGCGAATACACGCTCAGCGAGACCGCATACATCGTCGAACAGGCAGGCTACGAAGTCGTCTCGAAAGAAACCTTCGAAGCCCTCGCGCCGATCAAACTCCGCCCGCCGCTGCTCCAAGCCTTCCTCGCCATCGCCAGCCTCGCCCCAACCTTCCGCAGCGGATTGCTCGTGTTAGCGCGCAAACCCGCGTCATGGAAACCGCTCGAGGTGACCGAAGAAACCGCGCGTAAGCTCGCGGCGGGAACAGGGTCGATTCCGAAGGGCGTTTTGCACTAGCGGAGTACCATTGGGCCATGACGAAGACGGTTTCCGCTGTGGAGGCACAGACCAACTTCCAAGAACTGCTCGATGACGTCGCCGAGCATCAGGTGGAAGTGCTCGTGACGCGCGACGG
>DATKFO010000728.1:0-7463 GCA_035544355.1 Thermoanaerobaculia bacterium | reverse complement strand
CCACTCCCCCGCACGTGGCACGCAGGACAAGCTGAGAGCATGTCCTACGTCTTTGACGTAGGGCCGCCTCTCCAGGCGGCCCGCCCTCGCGCAAATCATGCACTCGTCGCCAGCCCGCAACTCCCCGGCACGTGGCACGCGCAGGACAAGCTGAGAGCATGTCCTACGTTCGAGAACGTAGGGCCGCCTCTCCAGGCGGCCCGCCCACGCGGAAATCGTGCGGTCGTCGTAGTCCGCCACTCCCTGGCATGTGGCACGCGCAGGACAAGCTGAGAGCATGTCCTACGTTTCACAACGTAGGGCCGCCTCTCCAGGCGGCCCGCCCCCGCGGAGATCGTGCGTTCGTCGCAGTCCGCCACACCCCAGGCACGCGGCACGCGCGGACAAGCTGAGAGCATGTCCTACGTTCCACAACGTAGGGCCGCCTCTCCAGGCGGCCCGCCCTCGCGGAAATCGTGCGTTGTCACGGCTCCACCCTCACCTTCACCACCCCTCCCGGCGTTTCCTTGATGAACGTCTGCGCCATTCCCTGCTGCGAGTCGGGGAGGGGCGGGACGGGCGGGAGGTCGTACGTGATCGTGAACGTCGCACATGTCTCGACGTGATCGATCTGCACCTCGGCGACGTTGCCGTCGAACGTGATCGTCAATCCGCTCGAGCCTTTGCGTTCGAGCTCGCTGCCTTTCGCGTCGTAGGCGCGCAGCGGCTGGATTTTGCTGAACGTCGCAGGTTCCGGCAGTTCCATGTTCTCGAGCGTGATCGATGATCCTTCGAAGCGGATGTTCGCGATCGGCTTGCTCTTCTTCACGCGCGTCGTCTTGATCGCGAGCGGAACCTTCAGCGTGATCGTCCCCGACACGCGGCTGAATTCGAGCGGTCCCTTGCCGCTCGCTTTCTGCAAACGAATCTCGTTCGTGAAGTTGTCGAAGTTGTAGATGCCGTGCTCGATCTCGAATGCGACCGGCTTGCCGCGCTTGTCGACGACGACCGGCTTCGCGTACTCGACCGTCGCGTAGATGCTGTTGTCGTTGCGCGGCAGGCGGATCGTGATTGCGGAGTCGTTGAAGCCGAACATCGCGTAGTTGCGGCGCGAGAAAACCATGATGTCTTTCTTCGCGGCATCTGCGGTCAACGTCTCGTAGTGCGGCTGCGCTGCGGAGAGCGCGGTCGCGACGAATGCGATCAGGAACATGGTGCGCTGCATCACCTCATTGTGCCTCATGGAGCGTGGTATACGTCGCGTTGCCCAAATCGACCGGAGGTACTTCGATGCGTTTTGCTCGCCGGGCTGTTGTCTCTGTGTGCGTTGTCTTGTTCCTTGCCAACCCAGATGCATTCGCGGCCATGCGGATGACGGATCTCGGCGGCCGCGAAGTCGTGATTCGACGCGGCGCCGCAAGCGTGGCCATGAAGACGGCACCGCGCCGTCAGGGCACGCATGCAAACGTCACGATCAACTCCGGACCGGACACCGACGCCGCGAACAATGACTACCGCCGCATCCAGAATGCGATCAACGCCGCGTTGCCCACCGACATCATCACGCTCAGCGGCACCTTCGATTTCACCGCGCCGAATGCCGCCACGGCCTGGGCGCTCGGCAACGACAACACGGCGTCGACCGCGGACGACTACTCCGTCTACGTTCCTGCGGGTCTGAACGACGTCACGCTCACCGCAACGTCGCTCGGCACTGCGACGATCCAGGGACCGGGGGATCTCGCCGCGGTCAACCTCGAAGGATTTCTCCTGTTCGACGGCGGTGACAATCAGAGCTGGACGATCTCGAACCTGCGCATTCTCGATTTCGATCTCGCCATCGGCATGTTCAGCGGAGCGGGCGGCGCCGACGCCTTCAACGACACGCTCATCCAGAACAACTTCATCCGTCTGGCGCCGGATCTCAACGGCACCGTTGCGCCGGCTGACGTGAATCAGAACATCGGAATTCATTTTTCCTTCGGCACGAACCAGTCGATCATCGGCAATACGATCCACATCAGCGGCAACGACGTCGGCGACGTCGTGAACAACGCCGCGGGCGTCGGCATGCAGTCGAACACGAGCGGCGGCGCCTTCTACGACGGCCTGACCATCGCCGGCAACATCCTGCACGTGCTCAACGCGCAGAACGCCATTCCGGAGACCGTTCTCGGAATCTGGGAAAACGCACATGCGCACACGAGCGACATCACCGTCTTCAACAACCAGTTCATCAACGACGCCGCCGGCAACGATCCCGCGTTGAATCTACAGCGCGGCTTTCGCGTCACGTCGCACTCCAGCGCGGGGACGACCGTCACGTACGACTCGAACCAGGTCACCGGCGCGAACATCGGATTTCAGTGGATCACCGGCTCGAACTTCGCCGGCAATCAGGCGGTCGTCGTGACGGGCAACACGGTCGCGAACTGCGCGACCGGCGTGCTCGTGCAATCGGACGGCGTCGCACACTTCAATCACAACTCGATCACGGGAAGCGGAGCCGGCGGCGGCATTCACGTCGTCACCGGAACGCTCACCGGCTCCGGCGCGAACACCAACAGCATCTTCCGCACGTTCGTCACCGGCGGCACAGGCAACGGCATCTGGATCGAAGCAACGGCCGGCTCGGTCGCGACGATGAGCCAGAACAATCTGAGCGGCAATACCGGCTTCGGTCTGCGCAATGATTCGGCTCCGTCGATCCTCGCCGAGCGGAATTGGTGGGGGAACAATCTCGCCGCACCGGTCGCGGCGGAAGTCAGCGGCAACGCCGACTTCGATCCGTGGCTCGCGAGCGGCACCGACGTCAGCGGACTGTTTGGCTTCCAGCCGTTCACGTACGCGACGACCAGCGGCACGATCACGACCTTCCTCGGCACCGGCGCAGCGGACACGGGCGCGCTGCTCGCCGGCGATCCCGTCACGATGCAGATGAACGGCGACACTGCGTTCACCGCGCTCGCACAGCTGCTCAACTTCGACATTCAGGTCGGCGGCAGCGACGACGTCTTCACACTCGGCCAAACCGGCGTGCCCACGATCTTCGACGGCGGACTTGGCAACGATACACTCGTGGGCACGAACGTCGCGCAGACCTGGAACATCACCGGCGCGGGCAGCGGCAACATTCCCGGCGCGACCAGCTCGTTCATCGGAGTCGAGTCTCTTCGCGGCGGCACCGCTGCCGATTCGTTCGTCTTCGGCGCCGCAGGAAGTCTCGCCGCATCGCTCGACGGCAACCTCGGCATCGACACGCTCAACAACACCGCGATCCCCGCGGCCACCGTCACGCCGACCGGCCCGGGCACGCTCGACGGATTCATGGGCACGGCCACGGGCGTCGGCACGACGTTCGACAACATCAACACCATCGCCGGATCACCGGCCGATCTCTCCGTGACGAAGACCGGTCCGGCAAACGCATCGACCGGCACGATCATCAGCTACACGATCACGGTCACGAACGGCGGACCGAATGCGGCGATCAACGTCTCGTTGTCGGACACGCTGCCAGCCGGAACGACATTCGCTTCGCTGAGCTCGCCCGGCGGCTGGAGCTGCACCACGCCAGCCCCGAACGGAACCGGCACGGTGAACTGCACGATCCTCTCGCTCGCCGCCGGCGCGAGCGTCTTCACACTCAACGTCAACGCCGTCACTCCCGGGATCGTGACGAACATCGCCACCGTGACCTCGGCGAACGAAGGCGCGCCGGGCAACGAGTCGGGGAATGCGACGACCACCGTCACCGGCATCGCCGATCTGACGATCGTGAAGAGCGGACCTGCGACCGCGACTCCGGGCGGCCAGATCACCTACAACATCGCAGTGGGCAACAACGGTCCCGATCCCGCGACGAACGTCGTCGTCACCGACGTGCTCCCCGCCGGCGTGACCTTTTTCTCCGCGACGCCGAGTCAGGGCTCCTGCTCGGGCACGACCACCGTCACCTGCAACCTCGGCACGATCGCGAACGGATCGTCGGCGACGATCGCGTTGATCGTCACCGTGACCGCGCCGAGCGGCCCGATCGCAAACACCGCAACCGCCGACTCCACCGAAACCGACCCATCACCCGCAAGCTCGACCACGACAACTTCCGTAGTCGCCGCGGCAATCGTTCCGACACTTGGCGAATGGGCGCTGCTCGCATTTGCAGCGCTGCTCGCGATGATTGCGCTGAGGATGAGGGTTTAGGAGTGCGGTGGCGAAGCCACCGCTTTGTGATCCGGATACGAAAGCGGCGGCTCTGCCGCCGCACTCCTAAACTCGATACACCGGCGCCCATCCATCGTGATTCGCGAACAGACGCATGCAGCGGATGTTTCTGCGATCCGTGAGATAGAAGCGGTGATACGTGTTCGCGGGGATGACGATCATGTCGCCGGCGGTGACTTCGATGCGGATCCAGCGATCGCCGTCGTCGCGCACGTCGAAGATGCCGTCGCCTTCGACGACGAGGCGCACTTCGTCTTCGGTGTGAAAGTGCTCCTTGTCGAACTTCGCGCAGATCGCATCGATGTTCGGCGTGTCGGCGCGCAGCTCGACGAAATCCTCGTCGACGTAGCCGTGCTCGCGCTTGATCGAATCGATCAGCGCCGTGCGCGCTTCGTCCTCGGACGGCACGATCCACGACAACACGCCGCGTTGCGCGAGATCGTCAGGCCCGAGGGAAGAATCCGGCTCTTCGAGTCGATAGGCTCGCATCTTCGACACCTCCATCGTCCATGCACGTCGGGATTCCCATGCGCCGCATCTCCACGCCGGCGCGGAAGAGATAGTCGTAGCACTCGGCCTGCGTCTTCGCGCTGACCCAGTCGTCGCCCCAGATGTAGACGCCGTGGCGCCGCACGAGCACCGCGTGCGTCGCGGGGTAGGCGAGGATCGCCGCTTCGAGCGAGTCCGCGAGATCGCACTCGTGCGCGGTATTGTCGATGATCGGCACGACGAGACGATCGTGATAGCCCATGCCCGCGATGCCTTTGATCATCTCGAGATGCGAGATCGCGAACTCGTTCTCGAATGCGAGTGTCGCGAGCACTGCGTAGATCGAATGACTGTGAATCACCGCACCGGCGCCGCGAAGATTGATCGCTTTCAAGAACAGCGAGCTGCACTCGGACGGACGCAGCGACGGATCATCGGGACGCGAAAGCACAGCACCATCGAGCCCGATCGTGAACATCTGCTCGGGCCGCATCCGCTCTTTCTGCACTGCGCTCGGCGCGACGACCACGCGATCGCCGCTGCGGATGCAGATCCCGCCGCCCGTCCCGCTGACCCATCCGAGGTCGTAGAAGGAGCTCGCGAGGTCACAGATGAGGGCGGGGATTTCGTCGGGCTCCATTCGAGGCATTCTAGGACATGTGGCACAGACACTCCTTGTCTGTGCGGTTGCCGCCATGCGCCGGCTGAGCGAAGATGAAGCAGCGAGGTGATCCGATGAAATCTCTCTTTCAACCCGAAGGCCAAAGCGAAATCGTCGAGCGACTGGGCGCGCTCGAAGCGGAATGCTCGCGTCAATGGGGAAAGATGACGCCGGCACAAATGCTGTCGCATTGCGCGATTGCGCTCGAAGTCGGCGCAGGCGAACGGCCGATGAAGCAGAAATTCATCGGCAAGATCCTGGTGCCGTTCATCCGCTCGTCGGTCTTCGGAGAGAAACCGTTCGGCAAGAACTCTCCGACCGATCCGACGTTCGTCGTCTCCGACGCGCACGATTTCGCGACCGAGCGAACGAGACTGACGTCACTCATCGACCGCTTCGTCGCGCGCGGCGAAGACGCGGCCGGCAAAGAAACGCATCCGTTCTTCGGAAAGCTGACCGGCAGCGAATGGGGACTGTTGATGTACAAGCACATCGACCATCACTTGCGGCAGTTCGGGAGATAGCGCCTCAGTCGCCCTTGAGTCTCCGCGCCAGCCGGTTCGCGACGATCGCAAGCACGACGACGGACGCCAGCAAGAGCACGAGATACAGCCACACCGTCACCCAGAAATTGAACCCTCCGCTGACTTCGATGACGCCACCATGGTCTCGAACCCAAAGCGTGCCCGTTGTGGCGAGGCGCCAGAAGCTATAAAGCGTCCAACACAGAACGACCGGCGAAAGCATCGCCAGGAACGCTTTGGCCGCTCGATCAGCTACTGACATACGCGTCAAGTATGTTGACGCTGAGAGGCGGCCGACGCAACAGCTGCGACGTGTCTCCATGATGTGTCGCTGAGCGGGACAGGCTGAAGCCTGTCCTACGTTTGCCTTGGGACGGCGGACTTATAGTCCGCCGCCTGGCGCGCCTAACGCCGGCGGACTATAAGTCCGCCGTCCAGGACCGCCGCCGTTCACCCGTCCGCCGCATCCACCAGCCCCGCCACTGCCGCGCTCAGCTCTTCCACGTCGAACGGCTTGCGGATGATTGCGCGCACGATCGCTGGGTCGAGCTCCGGAAACGTTCGTGCTGCTGCGGCGGTGCAGACGATCACCGGTGTGCGGCGATTGGTCTTCGCCATGTGCGCGATCACCGAAATGCCGTCGACCGCCGGCATCATCAGATCGAGGATCACGCAGCGGAAGTCGTCGCGCTCGTTGAGCAGGTCGATCGCCATCTGACCGTTCGACGCGATGGCGCTCGTGAACCCGATCCGGCGAATGACCGCCTCGAGCAATTGCTGCGTCGGTTGGTCGTCGTCGACGATCAGCACTGCTGGCGATGATGTGGAATGCACGGCGGCACCATTTTGCAACGGAAATGCCGCTATGGCGTGTCGCCTGCATAATGACGTGCACCGAAGTCCGGAGGATCCATGTCGCTGTCGCCGAGCGGCCTCAACCAAGGCGCTGGTCGTGTTTCACAAGCCGCTCATGTCGTGAAGTTCTATGACAGCGAGGACGGTCTCTTCGCAATCGCCGGCGAATTCCTCGCCGAGGGCGTGCTCGCCGGTGAGCCGCTCGTCGTCATCGCTCGCGGCGCGCGGCATGACGCATTCACCGCGGCACTGCGCGATCGCGGAATCAACGACGATGCGCTTGCCGGCCGCCTGCAGCTCCTCGACGCGCACGAGATGCTGCGGCAGTTCATGGCGGGAACGCTGCCCGACGAATCGCGCTTCATGCAGACGATCGGCGGACTCGTGGCCTCCACGATCAAAAAGCATGGCGCCCTCCGCGCGTACGGCGAGATGGTCGACATCCTCTGGCGCGACGGCAATCCCGAGGGCGCGATTCGTCTCGAAGAGCTCTGGAACGACCTTGCCAAGCGCCACACGTTTTCGCTGTTCTGCGCGTATCCGATCGGTAGTTTCTACCGCGAGACCGATCGCGGCACGTTCGACGCGATCTGCGAGCGCCACAGCCATGTGATTCCCGCGGAGAATGTCGATGGCGCACCCGCCGGCGATCAGGCGCGGGTCATCGCACAGCTCCAGCAGCGTGCGGCCGCGCTCGAGACGGAGATTCGCCAGCGCAAGGAGCTCGAACA
>DATKFO010000727.1:0-2854 GCA_035544355.1 Thermoanaerobaculia bacterium | reverse complement strand
GCCCACTATCTCCTCACCGTTCTCTGCTCGATGCGTTTCACGCGCGGCGCGACGATCATGCGATGCACGAAGATGCCGGGCGTGTGGATGCAATCGGGATCGAGCGCGCCGGGCTCGACGAGCTCTTCGACCTCGGCGATGCAGACTTTCCCTGCCGTCGCCGCCATCGGATTGAAATTGCGCGCGGTCTTGCGATAGACGAGATTGCCGAGGCGGTCGCCTTTCCATGCGGCGACGAGCGAGAAATCGCCGACGATGCCGCGCTCCATCACATACATGCGGCCGTCGAACTCGCGCGTCTCTTTTCCGTCGGCGACGATCGTGCCGTAGCCGGCGGGCGTGAAGAATGCGGGGATGCCCGCGCCGCCGGCGCGCATGCGCTCGGCGAGCGTGCCTTGCGGGGCGAACTCCACTTCCAATTCGCCCGCTAAATATTGGCGCTCGAATTCGGCATTTTCCCCAACGTACGACGAGACCATTTTCCGGATCTGTTTTGTCTGTAGCAGCAGCCCGAGTCCCCAGTCATCGACGCCGGCGTTGTTCGAGACGCACGTGAGATCGCGCACCTTCTTGTCGATGAGCGCGTTGATGAGATTTTCCGGGATTCCGCAGAGCCCGAACCCTCCGACGACGAGTGTCGCGCCGTCGAAGATGTCGTTCACCGCTTCCGCCGCGGATGCGACGACTTTGTTGATCATGGCGCGCGCGAAGATATCGGTTTAGGAGTGCGGTAGCAAAGCCGCCGCGTTACCAAATGTGGCACAGACACTCCTGTCTGTGCCGCGCCGCGCAGGATGAGCCGATGCACACTGGGCTCCGGCCTCCCGAGTGCGCACAGACAGGAGTGTCTGTGCCACATCTCGAGACCGTCTCCAAAGCCGGCGTTCCTTAAGTAGCTGGCACCCATCGACTTATCGCCCGCCGTTTCTGTCTGAGCGGCGGACCTGCATTCCAAAAACAACGCTTTGATTACGTCCATGGATGTCGTTTGTTGCTCCACCGCAGGCTTTTGTTGCTTCACCGCAGGCTTTTGTTGCTTCACCGCAGGCTTTCGTTGCTTCACCGCAGGCTTTCATTGCTTCACCGCAGCCTTTCGTTGCTTCACCGCAGGCTTTCGTTGCTTCGCCGCAGGCTTTCATTGCTTGACCGCAGCCTTTCGTTGCTTCGCCGAAGCCTTTCATTGCTCGAGCTGAGCCTCTCGTTGCTGGATCGCAGCCTCCCGTTGCTTTGCTGCAGGCGTGCATGCCTCTCCGCGTGCCATTCACTCCTACGCGCCAGTCCAGGATTGCTTAGACTTACCTCCATCCACCATGGCCACACGCGTGTTCATCAGCCACAGCGCTCGCGACGGACGTGCGGCCGCCGTGCGCGAGGCAATCCGCGCGGAGCTCGGCAAGGACGAGCAGTACGAGATCCTGATGGATGACGTCTCGCTCGATCCCGGCGACGCGTGGCGGGCGCGCATCAACCTCTGGCTCGGCTCCTGCGACGTGGCCATCGTCATCGTCTCCCCCGGCGCCCTGACCTCGTCCTACGTCGCCTATGAGCTGAGCATCCTCGGCTACCGGCGCCTGCGGAATCCCGAGTTCCGTGTCATCCCCGTCTTCGTCGACGTCACGATGCAGCAGGTCGAGGCCAGCATGCTAAAACCGACCGTTGCCAACGAATGGTTCGGCATCGTCGAAGGGGAGCCGGCGGACATCGCGACGAAGATCGTGGCGAAGCTCGATGGTGTCGTGCCCATCGGATCCAGACCCATCGAACGGATGGCGCGCGTGCTCGACACGCATCTTCCGAACGAGGACGCTCATCTCACCAATGCCGCCGCCGCCCTCGAAGTCCGGCTGCCGTGGGACACCGAGTACCCCAGGCGATTCTGCCTCGCGTTGCAGATCCTCGGCTCGGGAATGACGGATCCATGCGCCATGTCCCTGCGACGGCTCCGCGAGCAGCCGCAATTTCAGACGAACCTGGCGAAAGTCATCGAGCTCGTGTCGTCGGCATGGGTCGATCTGCGGGCGGACGAGCTGCCGGCACTGATGAAGAAGCCGGAGCCTCTCGCGCTCGCACTGAACGCCACCAATCTCAAGACCGTGCGGATGTATCTCGTTTCCGCCAAGCACCGCGTTCCGGCGGATGCGCCGACGATGACGTTTCACCTCGCGAACGAGCCCAACATCGTCATCGAGGAGCGCGACGACGACGACGAGTACTTCGAGGAGCTGGTCACCGCCATCCGCAACGTGCTCTATCCGAAGCTGAACGTCACCACCGACGAAGCGATGAAAGCGGCCTTGAAGAAGCTCGCGGCCGTTCTCCACGAGCCGGTCGTCGTCGCGGTGCGCGCAGCCGCGGTGAGCCCGTCGATCATCGCGAAGCTGCGGGATGCGTTCAAACACGTCACCTTCTTCGTGCTCGCGGAAAAAACGCAGATCGCGAACGCCGACAGCACCGTCATTCATGTCATCCGCCCGCTGCTCGGCGACGAAGACGAGAGCCAATGCCACGCGCGGTTCGACGAGTTCTACGACCTCGTCGTCAATCTGCCCTTAGGAGACTAATGTGAGCGATGTCCTTCAAGACGATTCCGGCGATACCGCCATCGGCGACCGGCGCGACGGCGAGGTCTACGTCTACACCGACGAGATCAAGCTCGCACTCGATGTAGCGATTGCCACAGGGCGTCCGCTGCTCGTCGGCGGTCCCACCGGCTGCGGCAAGAGCTCCCTCGCGCGTCACGCCGCGAAGACGCGGGGATGGCGCTACTACGAGAAGACGATCACCTCGCTCACGCAGGCCCGCGATCTGTTGTGGGAAGTCGATCACCTCCGCCGCCTGCAGGACGCGCACGAGA
>DATKFO010000726.1:0-3918 GCA_035544355.1 Thermoanaerobaculia bacterium | reverse complement strand
ATCCTTCGCGCCCTCCCGCCGCCCGCTCAGGATGACACTAGGATGACACTACAAGGCGCTTTTCACTGCCTGCAGTTTCTCCGCGAAGCGCGCCGGATCGTAGTCGTCACGATTCTGGAGATCGGCGAACAGCGCGTCGATCGCGCGCATCATCGGGCCGCGCACGAGGCGCGGGTTGCGGCGCGTGAGCGAGGTCGCGAGGCTTTGCAACGAGAGCGCGGCCTGTTCGGCGGATTGGAGGTCGGCGATGATCGGGCCGCGGTCTTCTGCGATCGCGGTCATGAGCGCGCGGACTTCGGCGTCGCTCCAGTTGATGCGATCGATCGACGGAATTGCGTCCGCAATCGCGCGGCGCGCGTTTTCCGCGGCTTGTGCGACGCCGGCGGGATCGTTCATTCGTGCGACGCGCGATGCGAGCTGCGGAAGGAGCTCGTCGAGTTTCGCACGCGCCTGCGGCGATGTTTTCGCGACGATCAGACGCACGACCGCCCAGTGCTGCGCGGACCAGGCCGGCAATCCCGCTCGGCCCGGCCAGCCGCGGACTTGCCGCCATTGCGAGTTGCGGAGATCGTGATGGCAGTTCGCGCACGCCATGTCGGAAAACTCGGGCCATTTCTCGCCGCGCGCGTGGCGCGCGAGGTTGTCGAGCGCGTCGCGGAATTTCGTCGCGGCGCCGGTCGCCCACGCGCGCACGCCGTGCGTCGCGTTCGGATTCCAATGCGCGGGCATGGTCTCGCTGTAGTTGTCGAGCTCGAAGGCGAGCAGCGGATGTCCGGAGGCGATCAGCTCGTGATCGACCTGGCGCGTCGCATCGCCGAGGTGGCAGTGATCGCAGCCGTGCGCGCGGACGCGCAGGTCGCGCTGGTCGTACATCCCGCGCGCGACGGATTGCTCGTGCGTCCATCCCGCCTGCGTGTGCTCGCCGCGCCAGCCGCTCGCGGGACCGTGACACGCCTCGCACTGCACGCCGTCTTCGGGATCGATGCGCACCGCGACTGCAGTTGCCGGCACGTTCGTCGAGTGACAATCGAGGCAAAGGGATTCCTGATAGGCCTTCTTTGTCAGGCGCATGTTTTTCACGATGCGCGCGGAGCGGTTGTCGAAGAGGACGTTGTACGCCTGCGCGTGGCGATCGTTGCTCAGCCACGTGAAGTATTCGTTCTGACGGATGCGCGTCGCGTTCAGCGGAAGCGTCGAGCCGTGACAGCCGGCGTTCGCGCACGACGAGGCGCCGACGTATTTGCCGGGCTCCATCGGTGCGTCCTGCGCGTGCAGCGCGAATGCAAACAGCAAAACAATCGAGATTGCCAGTCGTCTCATTCGGCACCTCTGGCCTTCGACGGCGGCCTCACCGCCGTTTCGGAGTGCGGCGGCAGCGCCGCCGCTTTTTGATCCGAAAGCGGTGGCTGTGCCACCGCACTCCTGGACTCCGAAACCGTGTAGAGCTTTCCATCGCGCAGGTAGAGCCGGCGCATTTCGTCGAGCGTCATCGGGCGCGCGCCGAGGCGGTTGAAGATCGAGATCTGGTTGCCGCTTTCGTCGACGGCGCGGTCGCGATCAAGACCCTTCGAGACCGCGAGCGCGGGGCCGTGCGTGTGGCGCTTCGCGATGAGGCGCGGCGCGGGACGCGGACTGAATCCCGCGTACGTGGGTGTCCATTCGGGCGACAGCAATTGCACGATCTTCAAGCCGTCTTTGCCGTCGGCGATGTACGCGAACGTGCTCGCGTTCGTCGACGCGACTTTGATGTCGTTCACGTCGTGCAGCTCGTCGTCGAAGACCTGATCGATGCGCGGCGACTCCGGCTTCTCGACGTCGACGATGACCATTCCCTGTGCACCACCGGCGACGTACGCGTACGTGCGCGCGATGTAGACGCTGCGCGCGTCAGCGATCGGCAGCGACGCGGCGAGTCGCGGATGGGCGGGATCGGTGATGTCGATCGAGTGCAGTCCGCGCGCGTCGGTCACGAAGGCGTAGCGGAACTGCACGGCGATCGCGTTCGGCTTGTCGAGGCCTTCGAGCGTCGCGACGATCTTCGGTTCGAGCGGCTTGTCGATGTCGATGACATGGAGCTCGTGCTCGGTGCCGATGAGGAGCCAGCGTCCGGCGATGGCGATCGATTGCGCGCCGCGAAGCGGCGAACGCCAGCGGCGCGTAATGCTCGATCCCGCGGCGTCGCGGCCGATGAATTCGTCCTGG
This sequence comes from Thermoanaerobaculia bacterium, assembly GCA_035544355.1. Taxonomy (GTDB): domain Bacteria; phylum Acidobacteriota; class Thermoanaerobaculia; order Gp7-AA8; family Gp7-AA8; genus DATKFO01. The sequence goes on along the minus strand of DATKFO010000726.1, from coordinate 1,716 downwards.
GTGGGATTGAACGTCAGTGCGCGCGTCAGATAGTTGTTCGCGGGATCGCCGTCGGTAAGCGTCGTGACGTCGACGAGGATCAGCCCTTCTTCGCGATCGGCGATGTAGGCGTAGCGATAGAGCGGATGGATCGGCTGCTCTTCGTTCTCGGGGACGAACTGCGTTTTGCGATTCGGCGCCATCGGCATTGTCGTCGGCAGCGCGAATGCGACGGCGTTCTTTGTTTTCACATACGTTCGCTGGCCGATCGGCGACACCGGCGCAGACGTGATCCGCTCGGAGAAATCTTTGTTGTCGACGTTCGCGACGTCGTAGACCTCGAAGCCTTCTTCGCCGTTCGCGGCGAAGAGATATTCGCCGCGCAGTTGCAGCGCGCGTGCGTTGCCGTGATGGTGATGCGAGGTCTCGAGCTCGAGCTTTCGAGCGACGTGCGAGGCGTAGTCGTCGGGATAGACGATGCGCTGCAGCGACGAGCCGATCACGGCTTGCGGCTCATCCCAGCCCGTCACTTCGACCGCTTCGAATCCTTCCTCGCCCGTCGCGACGTACGCGTAGCGGCCGATGAAGTTGACGAAGTTCGTGCCCTGCAGCAGCAGTTGCGCGAGCCACGCGTTGTTGTCGTTCGCTTCGGTGACGTGGCAACTGCCGCAGTTTTGCGTTTCCTTCGCGCGCACGGTGTGCGGCACGTGCGGGTTGAATGCTTGCGACGAGTAGCCCGATGCGGCGATCGGCGGTTGCTGGATGTAAATGCGATCCCTTAGAGCATTGGTCGAGCTGATCACGAGCGCGCTCGACGAGCGCACGGGCGCGAACTTGTGGCCCTTCGTCGTGCCGTTCACGCCGAGCATGAACGCGTCGGTGCGAATCACCTGCGGGTTGTACGACGCGTAGTTGCGCGTCTCGATCCCTTCGAAGTGATTCACCTTCGTCTTCGCGTTCTGCTCCTGCGGCAGGTGGCAGCCGGAGCATGACGTCATCCACGACGTGTGGCATGCGTAGCAGGTCATCTTCGCGTCGCTGTGTGCGTAGCCGCCCGACGTGTTCTTGATCGTCTTTGCGTATTGCGAGCGCGCATTGAAATGGGGATTGCCGGGCGTGATCGTGTCCTTCACCTGCACGACCTCCCACTGCAGATCGGGCGTGAGCATCGAACGCTGGTAAAGCGCGCCGTTGATCCAGGCGAAGCGGCGTTGACCAAAGGGAGTGGTTCCGAGGCGCAGATCGGTACCGCCCACCGGCGCGGCCGGACCCGACGTGCGCAGGTTTGTGTAGCGATCGACGTTGCCGTGACAATCCTGACACTCGATCTCGATCGTGTTGCCATACTCGCCGTAGAGCTGACTGTTGCCGTGCTCGTCCTGCGAGAAGTGGCAGTCGGCGCAGTGCATCCCCTTCTCGAGATGGATGTCCTGGAGATGCACGGCTTTCCTGAATTTGTCTGGATCGTCGAACGCGACGACGTTGTCGTTCGCGTCGAGGAGATTGCCTTTGCGATCGCGTTTGTACACGGCCATGAAGTTCCAGCCGTGGCCGTGATAGTCGGCGAACTGCGTGTGCTTCGTCTGGGTGTTGAGACTCGTGACGCGCTCGAGAAACTCGACGTCGGTCCAGAGTCCGCGCGTCGCGGCGCCTTCGGGATTGTGCTCGAGGCTCGCACGCTTCTCGACGTCCGTCGGCTTGCGCTGCTGCTTCGGCCACATCAGCTCCGCGTCGGTC
>DATKFO010000725.1:0-3465 GCA_035544355.1 Thermoanaerobaculia bacterium | reverse complement strand
GTCACAGGAGCTCGCCGCGGAAAAGGCCGCGCGGTGCACGACGGCATCATGAGCGCGAATGGAGACGCGGTTGCACTCATCGACGCGGATTTGGAAGTCCTGCTGCCGCACCTCACTACCTTCGTCGAGCGCGTTCGAAGCGGCTTCGACGTCGTCATCGCCGAGAGAACGCCGCACTGGCGCAACCGCAATCTGATTCGTCTTTTCCTCTCGTACGGTCTCTACGTCGGGCAGCGCTTGTTCATCTTCAACTCGTTTCGATTTCAGGACACGCAATGCGGCTTCAAAGCCTTCGCTGGTCCGATCGCGAAGAAACTGGCAGCGAAGCAACGCGTCGACGGCGGCATGTACGACATCGAATACCTCTACGCGGCCGTGCAGAATGCGCTGCGAATCGATCAGGTCCCTGTCGGGGAAATCACCGAAACGCGCCCGTCGCGACTGCGATTGCTGAAATGCCTCCGCACCGATCCACTCGATCTGCTCGCGATCAAGTGGCGGGGACTGCTCGGGTGGTACCGCATCGGACGGTAGCGTGCCCCACGATACAATCGCCGTCCCCGAACGATGGACGATTTTCGCGCGATCTGGATTCTGCTGCCTGCCTTCAACGAAGAGGATTCGCTGCCGAAGCTGCTGCCGAAGATCGCGACGGAGCTCACCGGCAAGTGCGAGTACCACATCGTCGTCGTCGACGACGGCAGCATCGATCGCACCGCGGAAGCCCTCGAACGCTACACGAGCGAGTATCCGCTCACCGTCGTGACGCACAGTCTGAATCGCGGACTCGGCGAGACCGAGCGCGATGGGTTCGAGTACGTCGCAGCACATTGCGGCGACGATGACGTGATCGTGCGCCTCGATTGCGATGACACACATGAAGTCTCCTATGTCTGGACGATGATCGAACGGCTGAAGCAGGGATTCGACGTCGTCAACACGTCGCGCTTTCAGCCCGGCGGTGGGCAGGTTGGGGTCTCGAACTACCGCGCGTTCATCAGCCGCGGGGCGAATCTCTTCATGAGCGCCGTCTTCCGAATCCGTGGTGTGCGTGACTATTCGTGCGGATTCCGCGCGTATCGCGCGCGGATCATCAAAGACGCGATCGCGGTCTTCGGCAACCAGTTCATCCAACTGCGTGGGTTGGGATTCACCTCCACGCTCGAGATGATCGTGAAGCTCCGCATCCTCGGCTGCCGCTTTGCCGAGGTGCCGTTCGTGCTGCGTTATGATCAAAAGCTGAGCAGCAGCAAGATGGTCAGCAGCATCACGACGTTCGGATACCTCACGATGGCTGTGCTCAGCTACTGGCCGTTCGGCGGCTGGATCCGGCAATACCGCGGCCTCTCGCGCCTCTACCAAAGCGACCGCGCTGCGGCGCTGGAGAAGTACGGACGCGCCCGCGTCCTTCAACGCTTCGTCAGCCGGATCAGCTTCTGACGTGAACCTGACCATCCGCCAGCAGGTCGAGCTTGCGTGCCGGCACCTTCTGAGCGCGGTGAATCGCGACCCGTACAGCAACACGTACGGCTGCTTCGATCGCCGTTATTGGGCGTGGAAGCTGGCGGATTTTCCGGAAGCGACGTTTCAACGAAATGCCGCGGCGCTGACCTGGCTTGCGATGCAGCCCGGCGAATCGCCGGAGCCGTTGCACACGATCGCCCATGCTGCCTTGCGATTCGCCGCGCGCGTGCAGCATCGCGATGGCTCGTTCGATCAGGCGTTTCCGATGGAGCGCAGCTACGCCGCCACGGCGTTTCTCCTCCATCCGCTCCTACAAACCTATCGAGCGTTGCCTGAGAGGATTCGCGCGCAAGATGAGCTCGAGAGCATGCTGCGCCGGGCCGCGGACTTTCTCTGTCGCGCGGATGAAACGCACGGATGCATTTCGAATCACGTCGCCGGAGCCGTGCTGGCGTTGTACGACGCATTCGAGATGTTCGGCGAATCGCGTTACAAAGCGCGCGCTCACGAGTTGCTCGATCGTGTGTTGTCGTGGCAGCACGCCGAGGGTTGGTTCGTGGAGTACGAAGGGGCCGACCCTGGGTATCAGACGTTGTGTCTTTACTATCTCGCGCAGATTTACGATCGTGAGAAAAGTGATCGCCTGAAGCAAAGCATCGCGCGTTCGCTCGAGTTTTTGAGTTTCTTCGCGCACCCGGACGGAACGTTCGGCGGCGAGTATGGAAGCCGGCGGACGAGCATTCTCTATCCCGGCGGACTGGCGATTCTTCGCGACGAATTTCCCGTTGCACGTGCCTTGCTCGTGTTCGCAGTGCGGTCGATCGAGAGCGGCACGACGGTGACGCTGCGCGATGTCGACTTTGGCAATCTCGCGCCGCTGCTCAGCAACTACATCGTCGTGATCGACCGCAACGCTGATTCCGCCGGCGACTCGCGACTGCCTTGCGACGAAGAAGCATTCACGCGCGACTTTCCAGCGGCGGGACTCTTCGTCCGAAGCAGTGCGCGTTACTACGCGGTGATCGGCGCATCGAATGGCGGCGTCACACGAGTATTCGACAAGAACGAGCGCCGCTCGTTGTGGAATGACGCGGGTTACGTTGGAGAGCTCGCGAACGGAAGACGAATCACAACGCAGGCCACCAATCTGCGAACCAGCGCTGAAGCGGAAGAGCGACGCATCACCTTCACGGTTCCCTTCCGATATCTCGACGAGCCGCCGATGACGCCGGGCCGCAATCTGATGCTGCGAATGCTCAATCTCACATTCATGAGAAGCGCGCGCATCGGCGAAATGATCAAGAAACTGCTCGTTCGTCTGCTCATCACGGGCAGGGCGACTGCTCCGTTGTCGCTCACGCGCACGATTCGGTTCGGCGATCGCATCACGATCGAAGATCGAATCGCGCTCACGTCGGACGTCACCGTTCGCCGGCTCGAGTGCGGCCGCCGATTCGTTTCGATTCACATGGCATCCGCGCGCTACTACGAGGGCTCGCATTTCGAGAAGCCGCACCGCGTCGACGTGGAACGTCTCAATCGCGAGAGGCAAGTCACGACGGTGATCGAGCCATGATTCCGGGCACTGCGGCGATCTCGAGCGACATCGACACGCTGGCGTCGATCTACAAAGGTCGCGGCTGCCGGCGGCCGGGCGGCTACTCGTTCGCGGAGCTGCGCATCGGCCTCGAGAATTTTTCGCGCTTCCTCGCGCGCTATGACGCGAAGGCGACGCTCTTCATGGTCGGCTCCGATTTTTTGATCGAGACCAATCACGCGCCGATTCGCGCCGCTGCGGCCGAGGGGCATGAGATTGCGAATCACTCGATGAATCACGTTCAGGGATTTCGCATGCTCAGCGTTGCCGAAAAGGAAGCCGAGATCGCCGGCATGGAAGATGTCTGCAAGAGCACGATCGGCGTCGCGCCGGTCGGATTTCGCAGTCCCGGCTGGAACATCGCCGACGACGTGCTCCCGATTCTGAAGCGGCGCGGGTACCGC
>DATKFO010000724.1:0-2714 GCA_035544355.1 Thermoanaerobaculia bacterium | reverse complement strand
CGGGCCGCCTGGAGAGGCGGCCCACGTTGTGGAAACGTAGGACATGCTCTCAGCTTGTCCTGCGCGTGCCGCGTGCCAGGGGAGTGGCGGATTGCGACGACCGCACGATTTGCGCGAGGGCGGGCCGCCTGGAGAGGCGGCCCTACGTTCCAGAACGTAGGGACATGCTCTCAGCTTGTTCTGCGCGTGCCGCGTGCCAGGGAGTGGCGGGTTACGACGAATGCACGATTTGCGCGAGGGCGGGCCGCCTGGAGAGGCGGCCCTACGTAATGGAACGTGGGACATGCTCTCAGCTTGTGCCGGCTTTTGAATTCAGCGCAGCTCTTCCGGTGCCACCGGCATCCCGAAGAAAAATCCTTGCGCGAATTCGATTCCGATTGTGCGCATGCGCTCGACTTGCTCCGGGGTTTCGAGTCCTTCGACGGTGACTTGCATGCCGAGGAGTTGGGCGAGAGACGAGATCGTGCGGACGATGTCGTCGCCGCGGCGCGCGTCGGCGTCGAGGAGGAACGAGCGATCGATCTTCAGCATGTCGAAGGGAAATTGGCGCAATGAGCTGAGCGACGAATAGCCGGTGCCGAAGTCGTCGAGGCTCAGGCCGACGCGAATGTTGCGCAGGTCGCGCAGCAGTTCCGCGGCGGCTTCGGCGTTGTCGATCAGCACGCTCTCGGTGACTTCGAGATGCAGGCGCTCGGGCGCGATGCCGCTTTCGTCGAGTGCGTCGGCGACGATGGCGACGACGTTCGGTTGCAGCAATTGCCGGGCGGAGAGGTTCACGTGCATGTGGAGCTCGCCGTCCCATTCGCGCAGCTGGCGCAGCGCGGCGCGCAGCACCCATTCGCCGATCGGCACGATGAGTCCTGTTTCTTCGGCGACTGACACGATCTCTGTCGCGCTGATCAGCTCCGCTCCGCGCTGCCAGCGCACGAGCGCTTCGAAGCCGGCGAGCTTGCCGTCGCGCAGCGAAACGATCGGCTGGTAGTGCACGCGCAGTTCACCGCGCTCGATCGCGCGGCGCAGATCGGTCTCGAAGCGCAGCAGCTCGATCGTGCGCTGGTGCATCGCGGTATCGAATACTTCGTGGCGCGCCTTGCCGTGCGCCTTCGCGCGATACATGGCGATGTCGGAGTCGCGCAGCACGTCCTGCGGCCGCTCGTATCCGGTCGTGCTGAGCGCGATGCCGATGCTCACGCTCGTGAAGATCTCGTGGCCGTCGATGTGGAACGGCACGAGGATCTCGTCCTGAATGCGTTGCGCGATGCGCACCGCGTCGGCCACGTGGTCGATGCCTTCGATGAGCATTGCGAACTCGTCGCCGCCGAGGCGCGCGATGGTGTCGGTCGCACGCGCCATCGCGCTCAAACGTTTCGCGACGGCGATCAGCAACTCGTCGCCGAGAAAATGCCCGAGGCTGTCGTTGACGACTTTGAAGCGATCGAGATCGAGGAAGAGCACGGCGAACAGCGACTCGCGATGGCGGCGCTGCATCTCGATCGCGCGCGCGAGGCGATCCATGAACAGCGCGCGATTCGGAAGATCGGTGAGCGCGTCGCGCAGCGCAGTTTGTCGAAGCGCACGCAACGTTCGGCTTTGTTCGAGGGCGTAGCGGATGGACCGCTCGAGCAGCGGCGCGTCAATCTTGCCTTTGATCAGATAGTCGGCGGCACCCGCGCGCATCGCGGCGAGATCGACGTCGCCGTCGCCTTGTCCGGTGAGCAGGATCAGCGGCGCGGTGATGCCGAGCTGCCCGGCCTGGCGCAGGATCTCGAGTCCGTCGCGCTCGCCGAGGCGGTAGTCGACGAGGTAGAGATCGTGCGCGTCGCGCGAGATCTCGTGCAGCCCTTCTTCGTACGAGGTGACCCAGTCGAGCTGGAACGCGCTGCGGCGGCTGTCGGCGAGCAGGTCGCGCGTCAATACGAAATCGTCCTCATCATCTTCGATGAGGAGGACCCGTACGGCGCGCGCGTCGGTCTCAATCAAGGTGTTCAATCGATGCGATCGGGGGGAAGCTCGACGATCTCGATCCAGTAACGGCCGATGTCGCGCATCACGTTCACGAGGCCTTCGAAGCTCACGGGCTTGGTGATGAACGAATTCGCGCCGAGGTCGTAGGTGCGATAGATGTCTTCTTCGGCTTTCGAGGTGGTGAGGACGACGACGGGGATGCGCCGCAGATCGGGATCGGCCTTGATCTCGCGCAGCGCCTCGCGTCCGTCTTTGCGCGGCATGTTGAGGTCGAGCAGGATCAGGCCGGGCGACGGCGACGAATGCGGATCGCTGTAGCGCCCGCGATGGTAGAGGTAATCGAGCAGCTCCTCGCCGTCTTCGACGAAACGAAAGTCGTTGACGACGCGGCTCTCCTGCAGCGCGTTCGACGCGAGCATGCGATCTTCTTCGTCATCGTCGGCGAGGAGGATGACGATGGGTTTGCCGGGGTCTTGCATTGTGCCTCTCTTCAGTCGTTGGCTGTACGTAGTGGGCAGTTGGCAGTGGGCAGTTGGCAGTGGGCAGTTGGCAGAGAGAAATCTGCCCACTGCCCACTGCTCACTGCCCACTCTCTTGCGCGATCGGCAGGGTCACCACAAACCTCGACCCCTCTCCCGGAACACTCTCTGCGCGAATCGTACCGCCGTGCCGCTCGGCTATTTTGCGACAGATCGCGAGTCCGATACCGGTTCCTTCGTATTTTTGTCGTCCGTGCAGGCGTTCGAACA
>DATKFO010000723.1:0-2926 GCA_035544355.1 Thermoanaerobaculia bacterium | reverse complement strand
ACGTTGCAGGATTCCGAAGTCGTCGCCGCCGCGCTCGAGATCTATCGCCGAAAGCCATCCCTCGGATTCACCGACTGTCTGCTGGTCGAGATCGCGAGGAAGGCAGGTCATCTGCCCCTCGGAACGTTCGACAAGAGCCTCGCCAAACTCGACGGTGCTCTGCTCTTGTAGTTAAATCGCGACGATGACTCGAGACGAAATCCTTCAGGTCGTCGCCGCGCACCGCGATGCTTTGCACTCGCTGCACGTGCTCGAGCTCTCCCTGTTCGGTTCTCACGCACGTGATGAGGCTTCGCCGAACAGCGACATTGATTTCCTCGTCGAGCTCGATCAGAAGACGTTTGATGCCTATATGGATTTGAAGGAGTATCTCGAGGTGCTTTTCGGACAGCGAATCGATCTCGTGATGAAGAGCGCACTCAAAGAACGGCTGCGCGAATCGATTCTCGCCGAGGCTGTGCGTGCGGCGTGACGCGCAGATCGTTCTGGCAGACATCGTCGAGGCCTGTTCGAAGATCGTTCGATACACATCCGGAATGACGGCGGAGCAATTTCGCGCGGACGAGAGAACCATCGACGCCGTTCTGCGCAATCTCGAGATCATCGGCGAGGCGGCGAAGAGCGTCTTGTCCGATGTGCGGGAGCGAATCCCCGAGGTCGAATGGCAACGGATTGCGGGTTTGCGAGACGTCCTGATTCACGAATACTTCGGAATCGATCTCGATGTCGTATGGGACGTCGTTCAGTCGAAAGTGCCCGTGCTTCGCAATCGCGTTGAGGCGTTTCTCCAGGAGACGTGACGGCCCCGAGCTTTTCGCCCGGGGCGCCACGAATCATGATCGGGCGAGATACCCGCCCTCCCATCACTTCTGCGCGGGAATGTACGTCGGGTCCTTCGTCAGCAGGTCGATCACCGAGCCATACGCCGTCACGCTGCCGTCGCCTCCGATTACGCGGATGCTCAGTCTGGCGTTGTAGGTGGCGCCGAGGCCGAGGCCGCTGATGATGGGGAGTTGGATGGATTCGTAGGCGTCGAGCGGGACTTGGACGCTCGGCGAGACTTTCGAGTCGGGCAGCGTCACGTTGATCTCGACCATCGCGGGTTTGCCGCTGACTTCGGCGAGGCCGAGGTTGGTGCGGTAGCGGGAGGATTCTTCGACGTGCAGGATCTGCAGCGCGCCGGTGGTCGATGCGACGGCCTGGTTCGGTGTGATCGCGGGGATGAACTGGCCGACGGTGCCGTTCGAGGTCAGGTTGAACGTGCGCGCGGTGACGATGAGCGGGGTGATCTGATTGGTCGTCACGTGCAGCGTGCCGCCGACGTTCGAGAGGCCGAAGGTTGACGACAGGACGTCGTCGAGTGCTTTCACTTCGCCGGGATTGATCGCGACGGTCTTCGACACGCTCGCGGACGGATCGCCGTTCGGGAAGAAGGTGAGCGTTGCGTTGCGCGGTGCGAGGGCGGCGTTGAAGACGCGCAGGTCGCTGCGCCAATCGGCGCTGCCGGTGTTGACGTGCGCGATGCCGGCGACGACGTAGCGATCCGAGCCTGCGTCGCCGAGCGGGATGCCCGACACGAGCAGCGGATCCTGCGAGAAGTTGTCGACGACGGATGCGTACGCGGTGACGAGTCCCTCGCCGCCGTCGGCGCGCACTTCGATGCGTCCGTTCGTGAGCGTGATGCCGTTTTGCGCGAGGAAGGAGTTGAGCTGCAGCTGCTGTCCGCCGTTCAGCGAGACGGGGAGGTCGAGCAGGCGCACACCGTTGCCGTCGAATGCACTGACGGTCACGGATGCGGATTTGCCGAACGCTTCGACGAGGCCGAGGTTCGTGCGCTGCGAGCTCGATTCCGCGATTTGTTGCAGCGAGAGCAAGGTCGTCGTTGCGCCGGCGCTGTGGCCGAGGAATCCGGAGAGCGGGATTGCAGGGATGAATTGTCCGAGGGTGCCGGTCGCGGACGCGTTGTACGTGCGGCTCGACACGATCGTGAACTTCGAGACGTCGAGCGCGGTCGATTCGGAGAGCGGCTGAATGGTGAGCAGGCCGCCCGAGGATTCGCCGAGCGATCCGATGCCGTACCACTTGCGCACGATGTCATCGAGCGCCGTCGTCGTGCCGGGCGTGACGCTGATCTCGGTTTGCTTCAGCGTCGGATCGCCGTTGCCGGCGTTGAACGTGAGCATGTAGTTCTCGACGAGTCCCGAGATGTTCGCGAGGCGGATGTCGCTGCGCCAGCTCGAGGCGAGTCCGGCGATGTGTCCGACCGACGGAATCACGAGCGCGTTCGTCGCGGGTGTTGTGAGCGGGACTGGCGTGACCGGCGTAACGAGATTGATCGACACCGGCACCGACGTCGTCGTCGACGTCGCGGTCGTTTCCATCCTGCCGCCGATGACGGTCGCGCCGTACACGATGAGGATCGTGCCGGTCCACGTGCCGTTCGGCAACCCGGTCGGATCGGCGGAGACGGTGAGCAGGATTCCTTCCGGCGGCACGATGCCGCTCGTCGGAATCACGGAGAGCCACGGCTTGTCGGGCGTCGCGACGAACGATGTGCTGCCGCCCGGAACGCTGGGCACGAAGATCTTGAACGTGACCGGCGTTGTGCTGCCGTCGGGCAAATTGATGCTCACCGGTCCGCTCGACGGCGACGGCACCGGCACGACGACGACGCGGATCACCGGCGAGAACGCAGTGTTCGTGACGCAGCTCGACAATGCGCGCACGCGATAGAAGAACGCCGTCGGATCGTTCGCGATCTTCGTGAACGAGCGCGACGTGCCGGTCACGCTGAAGCTCGTCGGATTCGTGAAGCTCGCGTCGTTCGCTTCCTGCACTTCGTATCCGACGGCGCCTGCGATCGCCTTCCAGCGCACCGCGTACGTCTGTCCTGTCGTCGATTCGCTGATCACGCTCGCGAGCGGCG
>DATKFO010000722.1:0-5407 GCA_035544355.1 Thermoanaerobaculia bacterium | reverse complement strand
CGAAGGGCCGAAGACGCTCGCTCTCGCGGAGAGCATCGCCCACGAAGGTCTCAGCCCGATCGAGCGGCTGATCGTGATTCCTTCCCCGGATCAGCCCAAACGTTTCATCGTCCTCGAAGGCAATCGTCGTCTAACCGCGCTTCGCATCCTGTCGGAACCCGCTCTCGCTGCCCCCGTGCTCACTTCTGCGCAGAACAAGAAGCTGAACCGCTGGAGCGCCGACTATCGCAACCGCGGTGAGATCGCTCGCGTTGAGTGCGTCGTATTCGAGACGCGCGACGCTGCGAGTGCGTGGATCGAACGGCGTCATCGTGGCGACAAGGGTGGCCTCGGAATCGTTCGCTGGGGTGCGACTGAGTCGGCGAGATTCGACGCGCGGCGTCCGGATGGCAAGTACGTCCCCGAACTGCAGGTTCTCGATTTCGTCTTCGAGCATGCGCAGTTCGATCCCGAGACACGAGTGCTCCTTCACAACGTGTCGATTTCGAACCTCGAGCGTCTCATCAGCGACAAAGTGATTCGCCAACTGGTCGGCTTGACGGTCCGCAAGGGACGCGTCGAAACGCTGTACCCGACGGAGGAGGTCCTCAAGCCGCTGACGAGGATCATCAATGACCTCGCGCACGACAAGATCAAGGTTTCTCAGATCTATACCGCCGAAGATCGCCTCGCGTACCTGAAGACCTTCAAGGTCAGTGAGATGCCCAAAGCTGCGAAAGCGCTCGACGACAGTGCTCCGTTGCTTCCCGACATTCCTCCCGCTCCGACTCCGCCCGGTGGTGGCACATCCGACAAGACCACCAAGCCTCCAAAGCCGCGGTCCATCCTGATTCCGGGAACGTGCTCCCTCAAGATCACTGTCCCGAAGATCCTCGACATCTCCCGTGAGCTGCGCAAGCTGAAGCTCGACGATTACCCCAATGCGATCGGCGTTCTCTTTCGAGTGTTCATCGAGCTATCGGTGGATGAAGTGATCGAGAAGAACTCTCTCATGACCCAACAACAGGCGGAAAACGCCAAGCTCCGCGACAAGCTGTCCATGACTGCCGATCACCTTCAGTCTCAGAACCTCATCACGTCGCAACAGGCGAAGGCGGTGAAGAAAGCGGCGAGCGATCAGCACCTTCTTCATTCGTCCATCACCACCCTCCATCAGTATGTGCACAATAAGCACTTCACGCCTTCCACCGCTGATTTGCGCGCCGCGTGGGACAACGTTCAGCCCTTCATTGAGGCGATCTGGCGATGACCGAAGCGCCTCGTACCGTGACAGGCGGCATGCGCTACAAGAGCCCGTTCCGGTATCCAGGCGGAAAGGCTGCCGTCGCTGATTTTGTCAAAGCTGCCTTTCGCGCAAACCGTCTGCTCGATGGTGTCTATGCAGAGCCTTATGCCGGTGGAGCCAGTGTCGCCCTCGCGTTGCTCTTCGAGGAGCACGCCTCTTCCGTTTACATCAATGATGTCGATCCCGCGGTCTACGCCTTCTGGCATTCAGCGATCAACCACGCCGACGAACTCTGTCGCCGAATCCGTGACACTCGGGTGTCCGTCCCTGAGTGGCATCGCCAGCGGAACGTCCTCCAGACGGAATCCGAGTGCAGCGTCGATCTCGGCTTCGCCGCATTCTTCCTCAACCGGACAAACCGCTCGGGCATCATCGCATCGGCCGGCATGATCGGCGGCGTCAACCAGATGGGCAACTGGAAGCTCGATGCTCGTTATAACGCGCCGGAACTTTCGGAACGCGTCGCACGGATCGGCCGATACGCTGACCGGATCCACGTCTCAAACCTCGACGCCCTTGTCTTCTTGCGGGATGTCGCATCGACGTTTCCACGGCGAACGCTCGTGTACCTCGATCCGCCATACTACGTGAAGGGTCGTCGGCGCCTGTACGCGAACTACTACGAACCCGGTGATCACAAGGCGATCGCCGATTCCCTCGCGAAGACGCGGTTTCACTGGCTCGTCTCGTACGACAACGTGCCAGACATCCGTGATTTGTATTCGCGCTACCGCCGGGTGACCTACGAGCTCCGCTACACCGCCGCTGAACGTCAGAGTGGGGCCGAGGTCATGTTCTTTTCGCCGGACCTCGTCGTCGATCCTGCCGTTCGGGGGTTGCTGCCCGGCTCTTCACGGTTGGTGTCGCCCGCGCTTACTCCCGCCACCCGCGGTCGTCGTACGCGCGTTTGAGCCTCAGCGCCAAAATCTGCCGATGGCCCAAGCAGCTCCGTTGCACCTGCATTGGAATGAACCGACTCGTCGCAAGCTCACCGAGGTAACGTGCCGTGGCGGTGCGGCCGGCTTCTTTGTCGTCGAGGACGGTAGATGTTCTGGCGCGCCCTGCTTCTCGTTTCGATCAACCAGGACGGAGGAAGATTTGTCGCCGGGCCGATGTCGAGTGCCTCGCAGACTTCCTTCGACACGGTCGTTGTCGCTTGCTAGTGACCGTCGAGGTCGCCTCCATGACCCTCCTTACGAGATGCCACCACTTGTAAGGATGGTCCCTACACCCTCTCCATCGGAAACACCTTCACATTCACCTCGCGCGCGTAGTGCCGCAGGGGAACCGCGTCCGCGCGGCGGATGCCCGCCGCCCAGATCAGGGTCTCATCCAACTCCAGCACTTCGGCGCGTTGCACCGGGTACGGCTGGTGGTGGACGCGGGCGCGGTGGAGGTGGTGGTCGTGTTGGGCGTAGAGGATGTAGCGCTCGACGAGGAAGTGTTCGAGGGTGTCGGGATCTGCGGGCTTCACGGCGCCTTCGATCGGGCGATAGCGGATGTGTGCGTGCGCGGGTCGCGTGCCGCGGGTGTCGTCGCGATTTGAGGAGAATGCGACGGTCGGCACCGGCGCGTCGTCGGAGGCGAATTCGATCGGGGCGTGGAAGTACGGGAGCTTGTACATCGCGCGCGCGGCTTCGACGGCGAGGGTGCTCGAGGCGTCGAGGCTGAAGAACCAGACGCCGGGGTCGCGTCCGCGCAGGTGCACGTAGGTGCGCACGTTGATCTCGTGAAAGTCGGAGATCCATGGCAGCGGCGGCACGAGCACGGGACGCACGCCGGTCAGCGTGAACGGCACGAGTCCGACGTAGGCCTTCCCGTCGAACGTGTCGACGGTCAGCCCGTGCGGCAGCAGCGCCTGCAGCTCGTTCGGCGGGATCTCCCAATGCAGGAAGAGCAGGTGATGCCAGTCCTGCAACAAAACGACGGGCTGGTCGGGCTCGAGCGTTGGTGTGATGCGGTCGATCATGATCGCGTCCTTGCACGGAGCGTACAATCTCGGCCGTGAAACGCACACTCCTTCTCTTGATGTTGCCGCTCGCGTTGTCGTGTGCCTCGAAAAAAGGCGTCACGCTGATCCGGCCGGAGATCGCGTTGGTGCAGATCGTCGGGCCGGCCGAGGTTGGGTATCCGCGCGGGCAGATGGACATCCAGTATGGGATGCGCGTCGCGAACCGGTCGGCGGAGACGATCACGCTGCGGCGCATCGACATCTCGTCGTTCGGCAGCGGCGCGTACACGCTGCGGCGCGAGCAGCATCCGTTCAATCAGTCCGTGCCGCCGGATCAGTACGCCGACGTGACGTTCTGGGTCCGCGCGCTCGCGCGCGGCGGTCCGTTCACGATGGGCGCGAACGAGCCGGTGACGGTGCGGATCATCGCGTACTTCGATTCGCCCGAGGGACCGTTCACACAGCTGGTGCAGCGCGATTTGATGCAGTTCGAGGGCGCGCGCGAATGAGTGGGCAGTAGGCAGTTCGCAGTGGGCAGAGGATCAACACGAATTCTGCCAACTGCCGACTGCTAACTGCCCACTGCCTACTGCCACTGCTGACTGCCTACTCGAAAACGTCGTACTCCGCGACCGGCAGCTCTTCGCTCGGCGCCCAGCGCCACGTCTCGAACACGTAGAGATCGAACAGCAGCAGCGTGACTTCGCTGGTCATGTCCCAACGGCTCACGAGGCCGTCGACGAGTCCGCGCTTCGATTCTTTGATCACGTGATGCAGGTCGTAGATGACCGTGTGCTGCTGGCGGAGTCCGGCGCGCGCGCAGAAGCAATTCAGCGCCGCTTCGATCTTGAAGCGCTCCTGATATTTCACCGGCACGAGCTCGAAGACTTCGCGGCGCATGACGCGGATGCCGGAGAGCACCGGTCCGCATTGCAGTTTCAGATGGAGGAAGTTCATCACACGGCCGCGATTGCGAATGCCGATGTTCATGTCGCATTCGCCGCGGAGCACCGGCGTCACGAGCGCTTCGATGTGCGCATCGGTGACGTTGTACATGTCGCCGTCGCAGAAGAAGAGCACGTCGCTCGACGCGTTTCCGACGCCGACCGCCATCGCGAAGCCCTTCCCGTGATTCTCGCGAAGCGCAATCGTGCGCACGCCGTCGAACGAGCGCGCGATCTCGACGGTACGGTCCGTCGAGCCGTCGCTCACGACGATCACTTCATGAATAAGAGCGCTCGCGGTGAGGGCCGTGAGCACCTGGGCAATGGTGTTTTCTTCGTTGTAAGCCGCAACGATCGCTGTCGTCCGCAAATCCATTCACCTCGACCCAACCGAACTGCAACGGGCAGACCAGCGGGGGATTCTACTGGTTCCCGGTTCCCGGTTGCCAGACGGGCAACGGGGAACGGGTAACCCGGAGAGGAACCGCCAACGCAGAGCCCGCATTGCATCAGTCTCCGGAACTGGTAACTCCCTTGCACTTTCAGCGGTCATGAAACGGCATCTCACACTCGCAACGGCGCTGACATTTCTGTGCCTCGCGCTCTCGCTGCTCACGCTTTCTCTCTCGGGATGCGCGGCGGCGATGAATGCGCTCGACATCCAGAATCCGCGCTACAGCATTCGCGACATCCGCCCGCGCGTGGACATCGCGCTCCCGCTCTCCGCGTCCTCGATCGATCTCGATTTCACCCTCGGAGTGGACAATCCCAATCGCGTCGGCATGAAGCTCGACCGCATCGATTTCGGCGTGTTCATCAACGACACGCATGTGCTCGATACCGTGAGCGATCAGCGCATCAACATTCCGGCGAACGGAATCGGCGACGTGCGCCTGCGCGCTCGCATCGGCTACGGCAACCTGCGCACCGTGTTCCGCGAAGTCGCGGACGTCGTGCAAGGCAACCGCGCGCGCTACGAAATCCGCGGCAACGCGTACTACGACACGCCCGCGGGAAAATTGCGATTCCCGGTGACGGTGTATTCGACGAGGTGAGACGAGTGGGCAGTTCGCAGTGGGCAGTGGGCAGTCGAGTGGGCAGTTTGCAGTGGGCAGTGGGCAGAAGAACCTCTGCAAACTGCCTACTGCATACTGCAAACTGCCCACTGCCCACTTTCTCCTTGACGCATCCCGACGAAGCGGGCATCTTCCAATCCATCGGAGGAAC
>DATKFO010000721.1:0-2084 GCA_035544355.1 Thermoanaerobaculia bacterium | reverse complement strand
GGCCCTACGTTTTCTTACCGCGCGATCTGCTCCACGATCGCGTCGATCGTTGTAGTCGCGTCGTCCGCGAGGTGGTGGTTGACGACGATCGCGAAGTAGCGGAAACGGCCGTTTGGCATCGCGAGGATTCCGCTGAGCGCGTTGACGCCGTTGAGTGTGCCGGTTTTGCCGCGCATGCGTGTTTCGAGTGTGACGAGGCGGCGGCGCAGCGTTCCTTCCTGTGCGGGTGTCGCGAGCACGGACCACCAAAAGCCGCGGCGCGAGGGATCGTTCATCCAGCGCAGCAATTTCACCGTCGATGCGGGCGTGACGAGATCGTCGGGCGCGAGCCCGGAGCCATCGACGAAACGGAATTCGGCGTCGTCGATGCCGAGGTCTTGGAGCGTTCTTCGCTCGCGGTCGAAGGCGCCGGCGTAGGTGCCGTCGGCTGCGCGCTTGAGCAACATCTCGGCGTAGAGGTTTTGGCTGTTTTTCAGCACCGTCGTCAGCAGTTGCGACACGAACGGCGATTCGAGCGTTGCGATGCGATCGCGCCATTCGTGCGGTGCGGTTTCGGTGCGAAGCGTTCCGTCGACGGCGATTCCGCGCGCGACGAGTGCGTCGCGCAACGCCGTCGCGGCGAAGAGCGCGGGATCGGGCACGGCGTCGTCGCCGATCGCGTTTTCGCTCCAGGCGATCGCGTCGACCGGCGCGGAGTAGCCGCTCGTGAGATTGCCGAACTTCCAGCCGGCGGGAACGCGGATGCGATCGAAATGCGAGACATCCGCGACGATGTCGTGCACGCGCGTGATGCCGCGTGCACGCAGCAAATCCGCGATGCCGTCGAAATCATTTTCGCGCGCGTAGCGTGCGGCGCCGAGGGATGGGTCGCCGTCGCCGGCGATCACGAGGTTGTTGTCGTCGAGGTAGAGATTTGTCGCGAGGCGCGCGTCGAGTGGGAGGCACGTTGCGATCGTCGTCGCCGCGAAGAGCTTGCGATTCGACGCGGGGATCATCAGCGCGTGCGCGTTGCGCGCGTAGAGCACGGTGCCGTCGTCGTCTTCGACGAGGATGCCCCAGATGCCGTGATCGAGTGGCTTCGTGGCGATCGCGGTGTCGATGAAATTGGGAGCAACGGTGGCGCAGCCGGTGAGGAACAGGAGCAGCAGATATTTCAAGCGAAGCTCCACTCCGCGAAATCGGAGCGCTCGAGGTTTTCCTTCGCCGCGGCGAGCACGGCGTCGAAGTCGATGTGCGGAAATTGCGGACGAAGGCGTTTCACGACGGCGTGCATTTTGAGGCATTCCGCGTAATCGCGCGCGAGACGATAAATCGGGATCTGCGGCTGCGGGTTCCCGACGATCGGATCGAGCGTCGCATCGAATCGAAACAACGCGTGCGCCGATTCGATCGATGCACGCTCTTCGATGATCTGCGCGACGATCTCGTCGAGCGAACGCGCAACAAACGGCTCGTGCGGATATGCAGTCATCTCCCAGACCGCCACGCGCAGCATCGCGTAACGCCCCTTCTCGCCGAGAATTTCCGCGAGGCGCAAAGCGGCATGCGTCACGATCAACTTGTGGCCGAGGTCCGCGCCATCCTCCGCAGCGATCGCGAGGAGATCGCGCGAGAGATCCGCATCATCGATCCGCTTCGCAAGCCAACGCTCACCGCGCAGGCGATCCAGATCCGTGATCGCTTCGCGAAGCTCATCGAGATCGCCGCGCTGATCGGCATCGAGCACGGGCGGATCGAGAATCGGCGGCTCGCTCCACGGCTGCCGCGCTTCCGCGGCGTAGCACGCGCACTCGATCATCGCGTCATCGAAGCGATCGCCGAGGTCTTCGCGCAGATCGTGCGCGGCGAGACATGCGAGCACCGCGTGCTTCGCATGCTGCGACGGCGCGTACGCGAGCACCGCGAAGCGCGTGATCGAGAGGAACAGCTCGTGCGCTGAATGCGACGCGCGAAATTCGCGCACGACGCCGGGAATCGCATCGAGATCGCGCTCGATGAGAGGCTCGTAGTTCACAAGGAAAGAGTAGCGTGATCTGTGGTCTGTGATCAGTGATCGACGCGGTGCGCTCGTAACGACAAGCCTC
>DATKFO010000720.1:0-3517 GCA_035544355.1 Thermoanaerobaculia bacterium | reverse complement strand
GCGGCGAAGTCGAGGCAGCGGTCGCTCGTGCGCAGATGCGTCAGCAGCGCGGCGTCCTCGGCATCAGCGTGAAACTGCGTCCGGAAGGTTTCGCAGGACATCATCGCGACCTCCAGAGCTGGGCGTATTCGGGATAGCGCTTCTGCAGCTGCTGCTGCATCAGCTTGCGCGCGTTGAAGAGGTGATTGCGCACCGTCGACTCGCGGCATCCGAGGATCTTGGCGATCTCCGCGGAGGGGAGATCGTCCATCTGATTCATGACGAAGATCGTCTTCTGTTTCGGAGAGAGAACGGACGAAACGTCGTTGAACACGTTCTCGATCTCCTTGCGCTGCACGACCACGCCCTGCTCGGCGTCGGCCGCGGTCTTCACGAGGCGCAGGTTCGAGTTCACTGCGTTCTCGCGCGACTGCTTGTTGCGCATGAAGTCGATCGCCACGTTCGTCACCATGCGATACAGCCAGGTGTCGAACGCGTAGGCCGGGTCGTACTTCTCGAGGTTCTCCCACAGCTTGAGGAACACGAGCTGCGAGATGTCTTTCGCGTCTTCGGCGTTGCCGATCACGCGGTAGCAAAGTGCATAGACTTTCGAGGTTTTTCGGCGGACGAGCTGCTCGAATGCGTCGGCGTCGCCTTCCCGGATCGTCTGAACCAGTTGGCGATCGTCGGGCTCGACGGACTCTTTAGTCGGGATCATCAGGCGCAGTTCCGCAGCCATCGTGCTCGTAATTACGGTGGCCCGTCCAGAAACGTCTAGGCCGGTTTCAACCTTCCCTCATCCACTCTGAGAAGAGCGTGAGGCGCGGTCGGTTACAATCCGTGACGAAACATGCGAGTTCTGGTCGTCGGACAGGGTGCGCGCGAGCACGCTATCTGCTGGAAACTCAAGCAGTCGCCGCTCGTCCGCGAGCTTTACGCCGCGCCCGGAAACGCGGGGATTGCGACGGTCGCGGACTGTGTCCAGATCGGCGTCGCCGACATCATCGAGCTCGCCGATTTCGCCGAAAAGCTCAAGATGGACCTCACGATCGTCGGTCCTGAGCTTCCGCTGACACTCGGCATCGTCGACGAGTTCCAAAAACGTGGGCTTCCCATTTTCGGCCCCACGCGCCTCGCTGCCGAGCTCGAGGGCTCGAAAGTGTTCTCGAAAGAGTTCATGAAGAAGTACGCGATCCCGACGGCCGAGGCGACTTCGTGCGGTTCGGTGGACGAAGCGCGTGCTGCGCTCAAAAGCATCGGCTATCCCGCGGTGCTGAAAGTCGACGGACTCGCCGCAGGCAAAGGCGTCGTGATCGTCGAATCGAAAAACGACGCGGATGAGTATCTGCGCCTCGTGTTCGAAGAGAAGAAGTTCGGCAACGCCGCGAGCCGCATCCTCGTCGAAGAGTTTCTCACCGGCGAAGAAGTCTCGTTCATGGCGATCACGGACGGGAAGAAGTGCGTGCCGCTCGCGCCCGCGAAGGATTACAAGAAGGCGTTCGACGGCGAGACCGGACCGAACACCGGCGGCATGGGCGCGCATTCGCCCGCGGTCGTGTTGAGCGGGGAGACCGCCGCGGAGGTGATGAAGTCGATCATCCTGCCGACGATCTCCGGCATGGCGACCGAAGGACGTCCGTACACCGGTGTGCTTTACGCCGGTCTGATGCTCACGCCGAACGGGCCGAAGGTGCTGGAGTACAACTGCCGCTTCGGCGATCCCGAAACGCAGGTGCAGATGCTGCGGCTCGAAGACGATCTCGCCGACCTTTGCCTCCGCGTAGCCCGCGGCAACCTCGGCGACGCTCCGCGCCTCACGTGGAAAAAGGAAGCAGCGGCGTGCATCGTCATCGCAGTCGAAGGCTATCCCGACGATTTCGCGAAGGGACAGGAAGTCGCGATGGACCCGACCGACGACGAGTCGGTCGTGATCTTCAACGCCGGCGTCGTGAAACGCGGCGGAAAGCTGATCAATCAGGCAGGGCGCGTCGCCAGCGTGTGCGCGCGCGGCGCAACGCTCTCCGAAGCGCTCGCGAAAGCCTACGCAGCAGCGCCGAAAGTGCGCTTCGAAGGCGCACGCTATCGCAAAGACATCGGCTACCGCGCGCTGGAGTCGAGGAAGCAGGCGGTGGGAGCGGAATGAGGATCGTTGGCCGTTGGCCGTTGGCCGTTGGCCGTAGGTCTCAGCGCCGTTCCACGGCGAACGGCAAACGGCGGACGGCCAACGGATGACTCCCTGGGTCCTCATCCTCATGGGCTCCGACTCCGACGCCGAGCGGATGTCGCAAGCCGCAGCGGCGCTCGATGAAGTTGGCGTCGCGTACGAATTCACGGTCGCATCCGCGCATCGCTCGCCTGAGCGCACGCACTCGATCGTCACCGAAGCGGAGAAGAATGGGGCGGCGGTTTTCATTGCCGGTGCCGGGATGGCGGCGCATCTGCCGGGAGTCGTCGCGTCGTTCACGACGAAGCCGGTGATCGGCGTGCCGCTTTCGGGAAGCGCGCTGAACGGCGTCGATGCGTTGTACGCGGTCGTGCAGATGCCGCCGGGGATTCCGGTCGCGACCGTTGCGATCGACGGCGCGCGCAACGCCGGCGTGCTCGCGGCGCAGATTCTGGCGACATCGGACGCTGCGCTGGCCGCGCGTTTGAAAGAGCAGCGGGGCGCGATGGCCGAAGCCGTCGCAGCGAAGTCGAAGAAGGTCGAGAAATCGACCCGCTGAGATTTTGGACTGCGGCGATCGCAATCGCCGCTTTCGCACACTTTTTCGCGATGGCTATACAAAAGCGGCGACTGCGGTCGCCGGTCGCCGCAGTCCATATGGAGCATCATCATCACCACCACGCCAGCTTGGCGATCTCGCGCAAGCTGACGATCGCTGCGATCGCGAATGCGGTCATCGTCATCGCCGAGCTCGTCGTCGGATTCGCGTCCGGCTCGCTCTCGCTGATCGGCGACGCGCTCCACAACCTCACTGACGCCGCCGCACTCGTGCTCACGCTCATCGCCGTGCGCCTCGAGCGCCGCCCCGCGACGACCGCGAAAACGTACGGCTATCAACGCGCCGGCGTGCTGGCCGCGTTCGTCAACTCCGCCGTGCTGCTTGCGCTCACCGGCATGGTCGCGAAGGAAGCGATCGAACGATTGCGCACACCGCACGCGGTGGAAACGAGCGCGATGTTCATCACCGCCGCGATCGCGATGCTCATCAACGCAGCGACCGCGATGTCGCTGCGGCGCGATGGCAGGTCGGACGTGAACATCCGCAGCGCGATGATTCACATGATCGGCGACGCGGTTTCGTCCGCGGGCATCATCGCCGGCGCAATTCTCATCCGCATCACCGGCGCGACGCAGTGGGACGCAATCGTCTCGCTGTTCATCGGCGTGCTGATTCTCTGGAGCAGTTGGGGCGTGCTCAAGGAATCGGTGAATCTGCTGCTCGAAGGAACACCGTCCGGCATCGACACGGAAGAGGTCTCGCGAGCGATCGGAGCAATCGACGGCATCCTCGGCATCCACCATCTGCACATCTGG
>DATKFO010000719.1:0-5008 GCA_035544355.1 Thermoanaerobaculia bacterium | reverse complement strand
TCTCCTGGATCTTCGCGATGCAGCGCGCCGAGAACTCTTCGTCGCCGACGGCGAGCACTTCGTCGATCAGCAGAATGTCGGGATCGACGTGCACCGCGACCGCGAAGCCGAGCCGCACGTACATCCCCGACGAATACGTTTTCACGGGCTGATCGAGAAACTCGCCGATGCCCGCAAACTCGACGATGCGATCGAAGCGCTGCTCGATGTCGCGGCGTGCGAGGCCGAGCATGATGCCGTTGATGTAAATGTTCTCGCGGCCCGTGATCTCGGGATGAAATCCTGCACCGAGCTCGATGAGCGCGGCGACGCGGCCATTCACGCGCACGCGTCCGGTCGTCGGTTTGAGAATGCCGGAGATGATCTTCAGCAGCGTCGATTTCCCCGAGCCGTTGCGCCCAATGATTCCGAACGCTTCGCCGCGATGCACCGCGAAGTTGACGTCGCGCAGCGCGGGCACCGCGGCGTCAGGCTGCAGTGCAAGCTCGCGGCGCAGCAGCGCGCTCTTGAGCGTCGCGAACTGCGACTTGCGTCCCCACAGCCGGTACGACTTGGAGACGTTCTCGAGATGAATCGCGAATTCGTCGGCCATTACGTTTAGGAGTGCGGTGGCAAAGCCACCGCTTTCGGATCCTGGATAGAAGAGCGGTGGCTGTGCCACCGCACTCCTAAATTGCCTCCGCGAGCGTATCGCGCAATCGATCGAACACGAAGAAGCCGACGATGATCGCTGCGCCCGCATAGAACACGATCAGCAGCGTGTCCGAAAGACTCGGAAATCGCCCGTAAAACAGCGCGTCCTGATACGCGACGACGAACGGCGTCATCGGGTTCACGCGCAGCAGGGCGCGCAGCGATCGCGACGTCACGCGATCGATCAGATAGATGATCGGCGTCATGAAGAAGCCGAGCGTCATCAGGTTCGCGATGATGTCGCGCAGATCACGGAAGAGCACCGAGACCGACGACACGGTGAGCGCGATGCCGATCACGAACAATGTCTGCAAAAGCATCAGCGGGATGACGAGGAACATCGTCGGGCTGAGGTAGACGAGTCCTTTCAGCGCGAACGCGAGCGACGCGACGAGCAGGATCGGAATCGCGAGCGCGAAGTGCACGAGGTGCGAGAGCACGACCACGATCGGCAACGCCTCGGCAGGAAACATCACCTTCTTGATCAAGCCCGCGTTCGCAGAAATCGACGACGTCGATTCGAGAATCGCTGCGGAGAAAAACGTCCACGGCAAGATCCCCGCGAAGAGAAACAGCGGATACGGCTGCACGACCTGTTGCGGAAAGAACTTCGTGAAGACGACCGTGTAGACCGCGAGCAGCATCAGCGGATTCGCGAGCGACCAGAAAAAACCGAGGAGCGAGCCGCGGTAACGCGCTTTCAGATCGCGCGCGGTGAGCGCGCCGATCAGCTGGCGATGGCGATAGAGAGTGGCTAGCTCGGACATGTCGGCGGGCGTTGGCCGTTGGCCGTTCGCCGTTGGCCGGAAGGATTCTCCACGGTCGACGGCAAACGGCCGACGGCAAACGAACTACGCTTCATCCGTCACGATGAACATGATCGTCGACGTGCCGATCTGGAACTCCGACTTGTCCGTGAGCTCCACCGGCGCAGTGATGCGCTGGCCATCCACGAGCGTGCCGTTCGTTGATCCGAGGTCGGTGAGCAGATAGAGCGTGTCGCGCACTTCGATCGCTGCGTGCTGGCGCGACGACTCCGAATCATTGAGCACGATATCGGCGTTCGCGCGGCCGATCGTCATGCGCGGTTTGTCGATGCGATACACGGTGCCAGCATCGCTGCCGTCGAGCACCGCGAGCGACAAACGCTTGCCCGGCGGCAGTTGCAAACCCATCGGCTGCTTGTCGGTGTCAGGCTTCGGCAGCGGCGAATGATCGGTCGTTTCCTGCGGCAGTTTCGTCGTGCGCGTGGAATCACCTTTCGACGTGAACGTGCGCTCGAGCTTCTCGATCGCGGGAGCGGGCGCTGGTGTTGCAAATGCCGGATTCTGGATCTCGAAGACCTTCTGGCATTTCGCGCAACGGATCTTCTTCGAAGGCTTCCGCTCGAAACGCTCCTCGTCGTACTGATACTTCGATTGACAGCTCGGACACTCGATGATCACGCGCCGAGGACGATAGCATGGGAAAGTGGGCAGTGGGCAGTAGGCAGCGAGCAGAAGTGGACGACGTGAATTCTCTGCGCACTGCCCACTGCTCACTGCCTACTGGAATTAGAATCGCCCGCCATGAGAAAGCTGCTTCTTCTGCTCCTGCCTCTCGCGTTCGCCTGCAAGCAACCGGCGGAGACGCCGGCCGAATCGACGACCGCACCCGCGTCGTCACAGATCGAGGTCAAGGCCGACGTGCCCAAGCGCCTCGCACAATTGCCGAAGACCGTCATCGACTACGACCACGCGCTGCTCACCGCAAACGAGCAGCAGGTCGTGGCGAAGCTGATCGAAGCGTCGAAGTTCATCGACGAGATCTATTGGCGCCAGGTGTCGGAAGAGAATCCCGACCTGCGCGCAAAGCTCGAGAAGCAGGGCGGTCCCGGCTACGAGTACTTCCTCGTGAACAAAGGGAAGTGGGATCGCCTCGCGAAGGACGAGCCGTTCATCGCGCCGTACACGCCGAAACCCGAAGGCGCGGCGTTCTATCCGGCCGACATCACGAAGGAAGAGTTCGAGAAGTACGTCGCCGCGCATCCCGATCAGAAGGCGGCGCTCGAAGGACTCTTCACCGTCGTGCGCCGCGACGGGGCGAATCTCAAGACGATTCCGTATTCGCAGCACTACAAAGAGCTCCTCGATCAGGCCGCGTCGAAGTTGCGCGAGGCGTCTGCGCTCACCGACAGCATTTCGCTGCGCGATTACCTGACGAAGCTCGCCGATGCGTTCGCGAAGGACAACTATCGCGACAGCGACATCGCGTGGATGGATCTCAAGGGCCCGATCGAAGTCGTGATCGGTCCGTACGAGGTCTACGAAGACGAGATGTTCAACTACAAGGCGTCGTTCGAGTCGTTCGTGACCGTCGTCGACAAGCCGGAGAGCGACAAGCTCGTGAACTACGCGCAGCACCTGCCGGACATGGAGCTCAATCTCCCCGAGCCCGATCAGTACAAGAACAAGAATCGCGGCACCGACTCGCCGATCCGCGTCGTGCAGGAGATCTACACCGCCGGCGACGCGCGCCGCGGCGTGCAGACCTCCGCATTCAATCTCCCGAACGACGAAGCCGTGCGCGAGATGAAGGGCTCGAAGAAAGTCCTGCTCAAGAACGTGATGGATGCGAAGTTCCGCCAGAGCGGCAAGCCGGTCGCGTTGCGCGTGCTCGATCCGTCGCTGCAGAATCTCGTCTCGTTCGACGCGTACTTCAACCACACGCTCTTCCACGAGCTCTCGCACGGCCTCGGACCGGGACTGATCCCCGATCCCAAAGGCGGCAAGGAACGCGTCGACACGCGCATCCTTCTCAAGAACTCGTACTCGACGATCGAGGAGTGCAAGGCGGACGTCGTCGGCCTGTGGAACATTCTCTACGCGCTGGACAAGAAGCTGCTGACGTCGTTCAACGAGCAGCAGTTGTGGGCAACGTACACGGGCCTCATGTTCCGCTCGATGCGTTTCGGCATCGATGAGGCGCACGGCCGCGGCACCGCGATCCAGTGGAACTGGCTGCGCGAAAAAGGCGCGGTGACGCCGACTGCGGATGGCCACTACACGATCGACGCGGCGAAGTTCCGCGAGGGCGTGAGGTCGCTCGCGACGGAGCTGCTGACGATCGAAGCGACCGGCGATTACGATCGCGGCCAGCGCCTGCTCGAGAAATACGGCGTCACGAATCCGGAGATGAGCGGCGTGATTGCGAAGCTCAACGACATCCCGGTCGACATCAATCCAGTGTTTCCGGCGGCCGGAGAGAAGTAGCCCTCCGAACGCGGAACGATGAACACGGAACACTGAACGGTGAGACGGAACTACACGCGATCGCTTCTCGGTCGTTCCGTGTTCCGTGTTCCGTGTTCCGCGTTCGTCAGGCGCGATCGATGATCTCGAGCGATCGCGAGCCCTTTCTCGCCCTCGGCCCCGCACCCGGCCTCGACCGCGCGCGCTTCGCGGATCGCCAGCAGCTCTTCGTGATTCCGAACGTCGCACGCGTTTGCGCGCGACTCGCCGAAGATGAGGTCGGCATGCTCGGCTTCTTCGAAGCGCAGAACGATCCGGATGCCGTGCGCGTGTTGTTGGGTGAAGGCGCGCGCTGGCTGCGCGAGCACGGCGCGACGCGCGTGATCGGTCCGATCGACGGTGACACATGGCATCGCTACCGCGTGAATGCAGGATCGTTCGAGACACCGCGCTTTCTGCTCGAGCCGTGGAATCCGGAGTACTACGCGTCGCTGTGGGAGTCCGCGGGATTCACGATCGCGGAGACGTACACGTCGAAGCGCGTCGACGACATCGCGCCGCTGACGGAACAGCTCGCGCCGATGCATAAGCGCTCACTCGATCGCGGCTATCGCTTCCGCACGCTCGATCCCGCGCGGCTCAACGACGAGTTCGCGCGTGTTTGGGAAATCTCTTGCGCGATCTTTCGCGAGAACGCGTTCTACGCCGGCATCTCGCTCGACGAATTTCTCGCGCTCTACGCCGGCATCGATCGCCTGCTCGTGCCGGAGCTCGTGATCTTCGCGGAAGCGCCGGACGGTGACACCGTGGGATTTCTCTTCGCGTATCCCGACACCGCGCCGGGCGTCGTCGACTACAAAACAATCGGCGTGCTCCCGCAACATCGCCGCGGCCACGTCGGCTGGGCGATGCTGCATCGCGCCTACAGCGCCGCACTCGCGCTCGGACGCAACGTCGCGAATCACTGCCTGATGCGCGAAGGAAACGCATCGCAGTCGATGGATGCAGGACACGCAACGACGTTCCGAACGTATCTCTTGTACGATTTGGACTGCGGCGATCGCAATCGCCGCTTTTCGACACCG
>DATKFO010000718.1:0-2019 GCA_035544355.1 Thermoanaerobaculia bacterium | reverse complement strand
GAAATTCGAGCTCATCGTCGTCGTAGCCGCGGCGCCGGTGCTCGCACTCCTGCAGCACGGCGAACACGATGTTCGCGAAGTCGAACTTCGGTCCTGCGATGTTCAGTGTCGTCGTCATTGCTCCGGACTCTGTCGCTGCTGGTACTGAATCACTCCGAGTTGTTCCAGCAGTTTGTTGCCATCGATGATCACGTTGCCGTTCGGCAGTCTCGGGATCTGACGGATCTCTTTTTTCGAAAGCGCCTCGATGAGCTGCAGGCTGACGTAGGCGTCGCCGGCGCTACCGTTGAGTGCCGCGCGCTCTTTCTGGATGCCCTGCGCGATCGCACCTTTCTCCGCGAGCACCGACTGCGCGTCCTGCTGCCGCTTCAACACGTACGCATCCGCGGTGCGCTTGGCTTGTTCGAAGTCGCCCTGCGCGCGCGTCAGTTGCTCGGTGAGCTCCGCGACCTTCGTTTGCAGGTTCGCCTTGTTCGCTTCCAGCGTCGCGAGGATCTCGGCTTCGAGCTTCTCCGCCTGCTTCTCCGCTTCCTTGCGCCCGTTGATGAGGCGCTGATAGTCGGTCTTGAATGCGAAGTCGCCGAGGATGACCTGCTCGACGATGACGCCATACGGCTTCAGTTGCGACGCGAGCAGTTTCGTCGAGTCGTTCGCCGCCGCGAAGCGCAGATCGGGGTTGTAGTACTCCTCGGAATCGAGACGATTGAGCACGTCGCGCACGTAGGCACGCGCCAGCGGACGGACCAGCCGTTCCTTGAGTCCTTCGGTCGTCGGCGCCACCATCTGCCAGATGTAGACCGCCTTCGTCGGATCGATGCGCCAGCGCACAGTCACGTCGGTCTCGATGTCGTTTCCATCGCGCGTCTTGAAACGAAGATCGTCTTTTTCTTTCCGATCTCCTCCCTGCGCGGTGCGCGACATGATCAGGTTCTGCGTCGATGTGTCGAACGTCGTCCAGTCATTGATGATCGGCGTGAAGAAATACGTGGCGCCGGCGTCGACGATCTCCGTCGTCCGCGTGATCTTGTTGAAGCGCACGCCGACTTCGGTCGCGGCAGTCGTGTGCGGCGTGCACGAAGACATCAGGACGACGAGGAGCGCGATGGCGATGGCGATGATGATCGTTCGTTTCATGGCTCGCTCCTCACTTGTTGTTCGACGACAGACGTCCGAGGTCCGTCGGGTCTTCGGTGATGTAGATCGGTCCCTTGATGCTGTTCAGCAGCGCGAGACCTTTGCGCAGCCGCAGCAGCTTGTCGGAGCCGGCGCCTTCCATCGCGCGATTGATGGCCTCGGTGCCGTCCGCTTCCGCTTTGCGCACGAGCAGATCGGCCTCCGCGTGTTTCGAGCGCTCGTAGAAATCGCGCTGTGCATTGAGCTCGGTGATCTGCGCCTGGAACTCGGCGGAGCGGACGTTGATCGAGTTCTGTCCCTGGGCGGCCGTCTGCTTGAGCCGCGTCTCGACTTCGGCCTGCTTCGCGAGCGCGCGGTTCGTGAGCACGGACTGGTCCTGAATTTTTTTCTGCTCGGTCAGTTGCTGGAACGTATCGGGGTAGTCGTATTGGCGGATCAACACGTCGGCGAGCTGCAGACCGTTCTCGACGAATCTCTGCGCGAGCTCGCGCCTGAGCTGATGCACTTTCGCGAGACGGCTGTCGCGATAGAACTCCTCCGCGCGCAGCTCGCCGAGGTATTGCTTGATCGTCGGATCGGTGAAGCGGATCACGACGTTGTCTTCATAGCCGCGGCCGAATCCGAATTTCGAAACGACGAGGAACGGATCCCTGATGCGATAGACGACCGTGACGTCGACCGCGACGGGATAGCCGTCGACCGTCGGCACGTTGACCGCGCCGACGGTGCGGTGGTGTGCGGCACTCTCTTCCGGATTGTTCGTGAACTCGACGATCTGCAGATTGCGCGGAAATGTGCGGATGGTTTCGTATCCGCGAATCTCGCGGCGATAGCCGGGACGCACGAGCTCTTTCTGCAAGCCCTTGCTCGGGCCGAAGGAAATCT
>DATKFO010000717.1:0-3956 GCA_035544355.1 Thermoanaerobaculia bacterium | reverse complement strand
CAACTCCGAGCTGAGCATCGACCGCGACGAGGTCGAGGACCTGCGCGACTCGGTGGAGGCGGAGCTGCGGCGGAGCGAGCGGAAGCAGGTCGTCTGTCTCGAAGTCGATGCGCGCGCGGACGACGATCTCGTGCGCGTGCTCGTCGACGGAACGCGCGCGAAGCCGGAGGACGTGTATCGCGTCGCGGGATTTCTGAAAGTCAGCGATCTCGCCGACATCGCCGAGCGCATCGACGATCCGGCGCTGCAGTATCCGGAGTTCAATCCGCGCTTGCCGCAGCGGCTCGCGACGTCGGAAGACATCTTCTCGATCATCGCCGCGCGCGATGTGCTGCTGCATCGTCCGTACGATTCGTTCACGGCCGTTGTCGAGCTGCTGCACGCGGCCGCGACCGATCCGGGCGTCGTTGCGATCAAGCAGACGCTGTATCAAACGGACGAAGACTCGCCGATCGTCGACAAGCTCGTCGCCGCCGCGGAGAACGGCAAGCAGGTGACGGTGATCATCGAGCTGCAGGCGCGGTTCGAGGAGAAGCGCAACATCGCGCTCGCCGCGCGTTTGCAGGACGCGGGCGCGCAGGTCGTGTTCGGCGTCGTCGGCTTGCAGACGCACGCGAAGATGTGCGTCGTCGTGCGCAGCGAAGCGGATCGCCTGCGGCACTACGTGCATTTATCGACGGGCAACTACAACGTCGATTCCGCGCGCGCGTACACCGATCTCGATCTGATGACCGCGCACGAGGAGTTCGGCCGCGACGCGTCGCAGTTGATCAACGTGCTCGCCGGCTTCAGCGCGACGAGTCTCTCGCTCGTGCTCGAAAAAGGAGCGGAGCGTCCGCAGTGGAAGCGCTTCGTGATCGCGCCGTTCGACTATCACCGGTGGGTGATCGCGCGCATCGAGCGCGAGGCGAAGCACGCGAAGGAGAAGCGTCCGGCGCGTATCGTCGCGAAGCTCAACTCGCTCGTCGATCCCGCAGTCGTGCAGGCGTTGTACGCGGCGAGTCAGGCGGGCGTGCAGATCGATCTCATCGTCCGCTCGATGTGCGTGCTCGTGCCGGGCGTCGCCGGCGTGAGCGACAACATTCGCGTGATCTCAATCGTCGATCGCTTTCTCGAGCACTCGCGCATCATTCGCTTCGAGAACGGCGGCGCGCCGGAGCTGTTCCTGTCGAGCGGCGACTGGATGCCGCGCAACTTCATCCGCCGCGTCGAGATCACGTTCCCGCTGCTCGACGCCGACGTGCGCGCACGCGTCGAGCGCATCCTCGACACCATCCTCACCGACCCACGCTCGTGCCAGCAGCGATTCATCGACATCGCGCGTGCCGAGGCGGTGCGGTTGGGGCCGTACGAGGAGACGATCGAGCAGGCGCCCAAGATTCGGAGGAGGGCGAAGCGTTCTCGGTGAAACTCACCGTTTCTTCGTCTTCCCCGCCTTCTTCCGAAACGCGCCCGGCTTCTTGATCACTTCTTCGTACGGAGCCGCGAGCGCGGCTTCTGCGCGGGCGATCTCCATGAATCGCGCCTGGCTGCGCGTGCTCGCGTCGCCGCTGCGCTTTTTGTACGTGCCGTCAGGTTGGAGCTTCCACGACTTCGCGTTGTCGGCGAGGTAGGTCGCGAGGATTTGCTTCTCGATACGCTCGCGCAGCTCGGGCGCGAGGATCGGCCAGGTCAATTCGATGCGGCGGAAGAAGTTGCGCGGCATCCAGTCGCCGCTCGACAGCCACACCTCCGTGTCACCGCCGTTGCGGAAGAGGAAGACGCGCGTGTGCTCCAGGAAGCGATCGACGATCGAGACGACGCGGATGTTGTCGTTTGGCACGAGACAACAGATGCCACGCACGATGAGATCGATCTTCACGCCGGCCTGCGCCGCAGCGTAGAGCGCGCGAATCACGGCCGGTTCCACGAGCGAATTCAGCTTCGCGATGATGTGCGCCGGCCGGCCCTCGCGCGCGTGCCGCGTTTCGCGCTCGATCTGTTGCAGCGTCCACGCGTGATAGTCGACGGGTCCGAGGATCAGTTGCTCCCATTCCCATTCTTTTGCGTAGTGCTCGAACATCTCCTGAATCGTCGTGATGCTGTAGCCGGTGAGCACGTTGAAGAGATTCGACGCATCGTCGCCGAACGCTTCGTTCGCGGTGAGCAGATCGAGATCGGTGTAGATGCGCGCGGTCAGTGCGTTGTAGTTGCCGGTCGAGAGATGCACGTAGCGCCGCAGCTCGCCCGCCTCGCGGCGGATCACGAGGCACACCTTGCCGTGCACCTTCATCCCGATGAGGCCGTACACGACCTGCACGCCCGCTTCTTCAAGGCGCCGCGCCCACGCGATGTTTTTCTGTTCGTCAAAGCGCGCCTGCAGCTCGACGACGGCCGTCACTTGCTTGCCGCGCTCGGCCGCGCGCGCGAGCGCATCGACGACGAGCGACTTCGCTTCGGTGCGATAGAGCGTTTGCTTGATCGCGACGACGTCGGGATCTTCGGCGGCGGTCTGCACGAACTCGACGATGGTCGTGAACGAATCGAACGGGCGATGCAGCAGCAGATCACCGCGGCGGATGATCGAGAAGATGTCTTCCGCGCTCGCGAGCTGCGACGGAATGCGCGGATTGAACGGCGCTTCCTTCAGCTTCGCGTGCGGCGTGCGCTCGTAGAGCTCCATCAGATCGCCGAGCTTGAGCAGACTCGGCGCGAAGAAAATGTCGTCGCGCTTGATCCCGATCTCCGCTTCGAGCAAATCCATCAGCGTCTCGTCGGCGTCGCGCGCGATCTCGATCCAGACCACTTCCTTCCGTTCGCGTCTGCGCAGCTCTGTCTCGACGGACTTGAGCAGATCCTGGATCTCGTCTTCGGGCAGCAGCAGATCGGCGTTGCGGATCACGCGCATCGGAATCACGCGCCGCACTTTCAGTCCGGGGAAGAAATCGGCGACATGCATCGCGATCAGCGACTCGATCGGAATCAGACTCGTGCGGCTGCCGGGGATCGGAATGAAGCGCGACGGCCGCGGCGGAACTTTCATGAACGCGACGTGCGACTCACCGCGGCCGCTCTCGAGCACGATCGCGAGATTGAGCGCGCGGGTCGCGAGGAACGGGAACGGATGGCCGGGATCGACGGCGAGTGGCGTGAGCGTCGCGGCGATCTCGTTGTCGTACAGCTCGCGCAACGCGATGCGCTCGCGCTTCGTGAGATCGGCCGTCGCTTTGATGCGCACGCCGGCTTTGCGCAATTTCGGCAGCAGGACGTCGAGGCATTCGTACATCGCGGCGAGCAAGCGTCGCGTGCGCTCGCGGATGCCTTTGAGCTGCTGCTTCGGCGTGAGTCCGTCGGCGGAGCGCTCCTGGATGCCGGATGCGATCAGCTCGCGGATCGTGCCGACGCGGACCATCTGAAACTCGTCGAGATTCGTCGACGCAATGCTCAGAAACTTCACGCGATCGAGCAGCGGGACCGCCGCGTCTTCCGCCTCCGCGAGCACGCGCCGGTTGAACTCGATCCAGCTGAATTCGCGATTGAACAGCGCCGTGCCGGTCGGCGCGTTCCCCGGCCCATCCGCCATGGCGCCGTAGCTTATCGCCGCGATTTCTAGCGTCAATGTAAAGGATGTGTGCGGCGCGCGGCCTTACAATCCGAAATCGATGGCTGCGAAGCGCAAAGACGACGAAGACGATGACGACATCGGATACGACCGATTCATCGT
This sequence comes from Thermoanaerobaculia bacterium, assembly GCA_035544355.1. Taxonomy (GTDB): domain Bacteria; phylum Acidobacteriota; class Thermoanaerobaculia; order Gp7-AA8; family Gp7-AA8; genus DATKFO01. Next base: position 253 of record DATKFO010000717.1, on the reverse strand, counting down.
GCTGCTGCGCCACGGAATCGCGGAAGACGCGACGAAGGACAAGCCGGACGCCGAGCGCGGATTGACGTCCGAGGGACATGGGCGGATGAAACAGATCGCGAAGGGACTCGAGCGCGCGTTTCCGCGCGCGCAGACGATCTACTCGAGCCCGTTGGTGCGCGCGGTGCAAACGTCGCTCTGGGTGTCGAAGGGCTATCGCTCGCGGATCAAGGTGCTGACCGCGGACGCGCTCGTGCCCGAGGCGACGAAGAAA
>DATKFO010000716.1:0-5793 GCA_035544355.1 Thermoanaerobaculia bacterium | reverse complement strand
GCGGTCGTCGTCGACGATGAGAATGCGTTGCCGGTTCATTCGGAAATCTCCTTCGGTAGGTGGATGGTGAATGTGCTGCCGCGCCCAAGCTCGCTGTCGACTTCGACGCGGCCGCGCAGCATTTGCGTGAGCTCTTTCGTGATCGCGAGCCCAAGGCCTGTGCCTTCGTGCGATTTCGTTTGCGTGTCTTCGAGCTGCGAGAACGCGATGAACAACTTCTTGAGATCTTCAGCGCGGATGCCGATACCGGTGTCGCTGACGGCGATCGCGATCTCGTCGGCGGTGCTCGTCTGCTGGATGACGATCCTGCCGCTCTCCGTGAACTTCGCGGCGTTGCCGGCGAGGTTGAGCACGATCTGTCGCACCTTCACGGGATCGGAAGTCATCTCGACGGATCGTTTTTCGGTCGACACGAGCACTTCGACCGGTTTGCCGCCGAGGAGGACGCGCGTCGTTTCGGCGACCTCGTGGAGCACGCCGGCGAGGTCGAACGGCTCCGCGATCACGCGCATGCGTCCCGCTTCGATCTTCGAGAGATCGAGCATGTTCGTGATGACGCTGCGCAGCGACGTTGCGCTCGAGAGCAGCAGGCCGAGGCGATCGCGCACCTGCGCGACGTAGCCGCTCTCCGCGGCGATGCGCATCAGCTCCGCGAGCTCGATGATCGCGTTGACGGGAGAGCGCAGCTCGTGCGTCACGTTCGCGAGGAATTGCGATTTGATGCGGCCGATCTCTTCGAGCTCCCGCGCGCGTTCGTGGGCGAGCTCTTTCTGGACGATCACGTTCGCGAGCGCGTGCGTCTGCTGCACGACCATCTGCCGCACCGAGAGCAGTCCCGCGAATTCGTTGTCGTCATTCACGACGAGCACTTCGTCGTACAGATCCTGCGAGCCGCGCTGCAGCGCTAATGACAGCGCGACATCGAGGCGTGCCCAGTCGGGAAGGATCAGCGGCTTCGTGTCCGCGACGACGGAGATCGGCTTGCGCTGATAGACCTCCCAGCCGAACTGCCGGAAGACGGTGAAGAGGAACTTCGTCCGCGTCACGAGTCCGATCGGACGGCGGTTCTCGACGAGCGCGACCGCTTCGAGCTGCGCGTCGGCGAAGAAATCGTCCGAGACGCTCTTGACCGTGGTCTCCGGCGAGATCGCGCGCATGTTCGTGATCAACTCGCCGATCGTCGGGAAGTGATCGTCGTGTTTCGGCGTGAATTCCAGCAGGGCTGACATCGCGACGACTCTACGGTCGCGCAGCGGACGAACCGTGCTGCACAGGTGAAGCGTGCGTGAAGCGTCGCGACTTCACACATCCTTTACCTCAGCTGCCGTTCCTCTTTTCCTCGCGACCCTACACTCCGCCCAATTCGTGAGGAGATTTGAATGAAGCTGAAGGCATTCGTGTATTTGCTGGCGGTCCTGTTGCTCGCACTTCCCGTGATCGCGCAGGAGCCGCCGAAGGAAGAGCAGCCGCCGGCGACGACACAAACCGAAGAACCCCCTGCCGAAGCAACGCAGACGGAAGCAGCGCCGCCGCCGGAAGCGCCTGCCGAAGACGAGTCGATGAATCGCCAGAGCTTCGAGGAGACGTTCGCCGAGCTGCTCAGCACCGTCGACACGATGAACAAGCTCAAAGTCAGCGGCTACATCCAGGCGCAGTACGTCAACGACGAGCGTTCCGTCAACGAGTTGACCAATCCGACCACGACGAAGAATCTCGATCAGTTCTCGATCCGCCGCGGCCGCGTGAAGTTCACCTATCAATTCAGCAACACGTCGCGCTTCGTTATCCAGCCCGACATCACCACCTCCGGGGTCGTGCTCAAAGACGGCTATGTCGAGTACATCGAGCAGTGGACGCCGTGGCATCACACGCTCACCGCCGGTCAGTTCAACTGGCCGTTCGGATTCGAGATCGGTTACTCCTCGAGCCAGCGCGAGATGCCCGAGCGCTCGCGCGTGATCCGCACGCTGTTCCCCGGCGAGCGAGACCGCGGCGTCCAGCTTTCCGGCCTCGGCATGCTCGAAAAATTCAAGTACCAGGTCGCGATCGTCAACGGCACCGGCACGAATCAGTCGTTCGATTTCAACAAGCGCAAGGATCTCGTCGGCCGCGTCGGCTACACGTTCGGTCCGCTCGACGCGGGCGCGTCGGTCTATCGCGGATCCGATCTCGTCGCGACCGCCACGAATCCGAAAGGCATCGAGTTCGACAAAGAACGGCAGGGCGTCGACTTTCAATGGTTCACGCCGATCGAAGGCCTCGGCATCCGCGGCGAGTACATCACCGGCAAGCAGGCGCCGAATCCCGGCAGCACGCGCAAGGAATCGTTCGATGTGAAGGGCTGGTATTTCTACGCGATCCAGAACATTGGCGTGCGCCATCAGCTCGTGCTGCGCGTCGATGACTACGACGGCAACACCGACGTGAAGAACGACGCGGTGCGCACGATCGGCGGCTCGTACATCTTTCACTGGGACGGCAACAGCAAAGTGATGCTCGCGTACGAGCAGCCGAAGAATCAGATCAACGATCCCGACGACAACGTCTGGACGATTCGCTACCAGTACAGTTTTTAGGAGACCAACAACATGAAACGAATTCTTCTCGCGGTGCTCGCGGCTTCATTCGCGCTTCCGCTTTTCGCGCAGCCCGTCACGATCAAGGGCTCCGACACGATGGTCATCATGAACGCGCGGCTCGCCGAGACGTTCATGAAACTGAACCCCGGCAAGGTCATTCAGGTCACAGGCGGCGGATCGGGCGTCGGCATCGCGGCGCTGATCAACGGCACGACCGACGTCGCGGCCGCATCGCGTCCGATGAAGGCGAGTGAGAAAGAAAAACTGAAAGGCCGCTTCTCGACGCCCGGCGTCGAGATTCCGATCGCGCGCGACGGCCTCGCCATCTACTCGCACACGTCGAATCCGGTGAAGGAGCTCACGATCGCGCAGGTCCGCGACATCTTCATCGGGAAAATCACGAACTGGAAAGCCGTCGGCGGCAACGACGCGCCGATCATTCTCTACTCGCGCGAAAACTCGTCGGGCACGTATGTCTACTTCAAAGACAACGTCCTCGCCGGCCGCGATTTCTCGCCGCGCGCGCAGACGCTGCAGGGCACCGCAGCGGTCGTGAACGCAGTCTCGAAAGATCCGAACGGCATCGGCTACGGCGGCGCCGCGTATTCGAAGGGACTCAAATTCATCGGGGTGAAGAAAGACGACAAGTCGGCCGCGTACACGCCGACGCTCGCGACCGTGCGCGGCGGTCAGTATCCGATTACGCGCTACCTCTTCCTCTACTCACGCACCGCACCGAAAGGCGATCTCAAAGCGTTCGTCGATTGGGCGCAGTCGCCGGCGGGGCAGGACGTCGTCACGAAGGTTGGGTATTTCCCGTTGAAGTAGCCGGCCCATCGAGACTGAAGATCGTTTCCAGTGTGACGCCCAGCGCGCGTGCGAGTTTGAGCGCGAGCAGAACCGACGGCACCATGCGTCCCGCCTCGATCGCATTCACCGATCTGCGCGTGACGCCGGCCATCGCCGCGAGATCGGCTTGCGTGAGATCGCGCATCGCGCGCTGGACTTTGAGCGTGTTGTGAAGCGTCTCGTCTGCCATGGCTCAGTCGCGATCGAAAAACAGAAACAGCGTGATCTGTGTGAGGAGGCCGAGGGTGACTGTCGCTGCTGCCATGACCATCGCTGCGCGCGGCGTGGGCAACTGGGTCAGGAATCCGAACAGCAGCGCGAGCGGCCATTCGGCGACGAGCACGACGATCAACGCGATGCGCGCCGCGCGAAGCATGTTCGTTCGGCGGAACTCGTCCTCCATCACCAGTTTCACTTCGGGCGAATCGGGACTCCAGCGCCGGCCGCGCAGCGTGCCCTGCGTGGCCGTGACGAGGATGACGATCGCGATCGGAATCATCCATCCGATGCGTCCCACCGAACGGGAGACTGCGCCCGCGGGTGAGAGCACCAACGCGATGGCGGTCGCGCCAAGGACGGCGACCACGACGAGCATCGCGAACATGCTGCGGCGGCTGAAACGAAGAAACATCTCGGTGGAATCAGGGGTGGATGTCATTCAAAGCTCCTTCTCGGTACTGACGAATGGAGTGTAATCGATCTCTCCTAAAAAGAGAAGCATCAATCTCTTTATGGGATGTATGCGTCGCTCATCTGATTGCTCCCTCTTCGCTTCGCTCATCGGGATAAACTCGAAAGATGCCCCGCGCATACCGCATGGCCGCGATCGACCTCGGCACGAACTCGATCCACATGATCATCGTCGAGGCGCGGCGCGGCGGGTATCGCGTCATCGACAAAGAAAAGACGATGGTCCAGCTCGGGCGCGGCAGTCTCGAAGGGCGACCGCTCACCGACGAGGCGATCGAGAGCGGCGTCGCGACGCTGCGGCACATGTCCGACATCGCGCGGCGCTGGAAGGTCGATGACATCGTCGCCGTCGCGACGAGCGCGATTCGCGAGGCGTCGAATCGCCGCCGCTTTCTCACTGCCGCGGAAAAAGCATCCGGTATCAAAGTGCGCGTGATCTCCGGCGAAGAAGAAGCGGATTACATCTATCGCGCCGTGCGCTCCGCCGTCGATTTTCACGACGGTACGGCACTCTCCATTGATATCGGCGGCGGCAGCGTGGAGTTGATCAACGGCACCGATGAAGAGGTGTACTTCACGAGCAGCGAGCCGCTCGGCGCATTGCGCGTTGCGCAGCGATTCGGACTCGAGGGTGCGGTAAGTGCGGCGACGATCGCGACATGCACGTCGCGCGTGCGCAAGTCGCTGAAGAAAACGCTCGCCGCGGTCGCGGAGCTCGGGTTCGATTTCACGATCGGCACGTCAGGCACGATCGTGACGCTCGCGACCATCGCAGCCGAAGAAGCATCGAACGGCAACACGGTCACACCCGGACTGCGCTGGCTCTCGCGCAAGCGCCTCGGCGAGATCGTGGACGCGCTCGCGCCGCTCAGCGCCGAAGAACGTGCGCGGCGATTTCAGATCGACACCAAGCGCGCGGAGACGATCGTCGCCGGCGGACTCGTGCTCGAAGTGATCATGGACGGACTCGAGATCGATCATCTGCGCGCGTGCGACGTCGCGCTGCGCGAAGGGATCGTCGAGAAGATGCTCGACGAGATGCACGAGCACGGCACGCGCGGCACCGGCAACATTCGCCGCTCCTCGGTGACGGAGCTCGCGCAGCGCAGCAACGTCGAGCGTCCGCACGCGACGCAGGTCGCGCGCCTCGCGATGCGCATCTTCGACCAGACGCACGCGCTGCACATGCTGCGCACCGGCGAGCGCGAGCTGCTCGAATACGCCGCGCTGCTGCACGAAGTCGGCACGCACGTTTCGTATCAGAGCCACCACAAACATTCGTACTACCTGATCAGCCACGCCGGCCTACGCGGATTCACCGCGGATCAAGTCGCGATCGTTGCGAACGTCGCGCGCTACTACCGCAAGGCGCCGCCCGCGACGAGCGATCAGAACTTCGCGCAGCTCTCGCGTGCGCAGCAATCGATCGTGCAGAAGCTCGTCGCGATCCTGCGCATCGCCGATGCCTTCGATCGCGGACGCCGCGGCGCGATCCGCGACGTCAGCGTGAAAGTCGAAGACGACGTCGTGCGCTTCGAGCTGCGATTGCGCGATGACGCAGACGTCGAAGTCGCGACCGCGGAGCGCCGCGGCAAGTACTTCGAGAAAGTGTTCGATCGCAAAGTGGCGATTGGAGTCTAGGAGTGCGGTGGCAAAGCCACCGCTTTGTGATGTG
>DATKFO010000715.1:0-8917 GCA_035544355.1 Thermoanaerobaculia bacterium | reverse complement strand
TACAATGCCCCGCATCCGGAGGCGAACATGCTCTTTCGCACGACGCTGAGTTTTCTGCTGTCGCTGTCGAGCCTCGCTGCACTTGCGCAGACGCCGCGCGCGAGTGAGACGATCGATGTTACGGTCACGAACGTCGATGTGATCGTCACCGACTCGCGCGGCAATCGCATCCGCAATCTCACGAAGGACGATTTCGAGATCGTCGAGAAGGGCGAGAAGCGCGAGATCACGAACTTCTCCGCGATCTCTGCCGAGCCCGCGCCACGCCGCATCCTGCTGCTGTTCGACAACTCGTCATTGACGATGTCGAACCGCCGTCTCTCCGTTGATGCCGTGCGCGCGTTTCTCGACGAAGAGCTGCGCCCCACCGATCGCGTGCTCGTTGCGACGGTGGCGCGCAGCATCACGCCGAAGATGAAGATGTGGACGAACGACCGCACGCCGATCGACTCCGCGCTCGCTTCGGTCGAGCGCGAGACGACGATCGGCAATCTCGATCTCGAGCGGCGCAACGCCGAGCAGCAGATCCGCGAGACGATGGTCTCCGATCAGATCGCGAGCTCGCTGCCGCAAGGCAGCTCGAAAACATTCGACGCGCTGATGTCGATCGCGCGGCATTACGCGGCGCAGGTGATGGCGACGACGAGCGAGACCGTCGCCGCGCTGTCGGAGTCGGTGAATTACTTCGGCGCCGGCGCGGACAAGAAAGTCGTCGTGATCGTCGGCGAGGGACTGCCGCTCTATCCCGGATCGGAGATCTGGCAATACGTCGAGACGATTCGCGCGCAGGCGGAATCGGGCACGATTCGCGGCGGCATCCGCCGCGGCGCGCGCACCGCGATGCCGTTCAACGAATCGACGTCGTACGACCTCACGCCGGCCGTGCGCGCGATCGCGAAGAACGCGTATCGCCGCGGCGTCGCGATGTACGTGATCAATCCCGGACGCAACGAGAACGCGGGCGGCGCGATCGAAGACAATCGCGTCGGCGACAACGCCGCGGACTTCGCGAAGGTCGCCGGCAACATGAGCGGCTATCAACTTCTCGCCAAGCTCACCGGCGCGCGAGCATTTCTCGGCGCGAAGCCGCCGCAGGCGATGGCGCAGATCGCCGAGGATCTGGAGTCGTATTACTCGCTGGCGTATCGATCTCAGGTCGAGGAGCACGAGCCTGGATCTGTGGTTGTGCGCACGAAGAACGATCTTCGCGTGCGCGCGGTGCTCGCGGGCGCGCCGCTTCCGACGGAGTCGACGGTCGAAGAGCAGGTCGTCGCAAATCACGTCAACCTGCCCGGCGGCAACACCCTCGGCATCGTGCTCGCGGCCGATCCCGCGATTGTCGACGGTACGCGGCGCCGCATTTCGCTCAAGGTGATGATCCCGGTGAAAAATCTGAAGCTCGTGCGCGAAGGCGACGAAGTCACGGGCGGCTTCAACGTCTACATCTCGACGGGCAACGATCACGGCGAAGTGTCGCGCGTGAACAAACAGACACACCAGATCCGCTGGCCCGCCGATGCGCTTCCGCATCTCATCGAGAAAAACGTAACCTTCGCAGTCGACGTCGTGCTGGAGCAGGGCCGCGATCAAATCTCGGTCGGCGTGATGGATCAGCGCAGCGAGCAGACGGGCTACGAGCGAATGACGATCAAAGGATGATCACCGGATGCGAATGATGCTTGCGACGCTGCTTCTCGCCGCCACGGTTGCGGATGCCCAGGTCGGCGAGAGCGTGACTGTTGCGGTCACGAACGTCGACGTCGTCGTCACGAACTCGAAGGGCGAGCGCGTGCGCGGACTGACGCCGAAAGATTTCGAAGTGAGCGAAGCAGGGGAGGCGCGCGAGATCACGAACTTCTCGGAGATTCACGATGTAGGACGGGCTTCAGCCCGTCCTGAGGCCGAAGCAGGACGGGCTGAAGCCCGTCCCACATCAGCTCCTCCCACCTCTGATCGTCCCACATCTCGCATCATGATCCTCGTCGACAACAGCACGCTCACGCTCGCGAACCGCAAGATGTTCGTCGCGGCGGCGCGGCAGTTCATCGAGCAGAACATGCGCGCCGGCGATCAGGTAATGATCATGAGCGCGGTGCAGAGTCTCGTCCCGAACCTCGGATGGACGCGAGACATGACGGCCGTGCAGCGCGCACTCGACGAGATCGAGCGCGAGGTGAACGTCGGCAGCCGCGAGATGGAGCGGCGTCGAGTCGAGGAACAGATCCGCGACGCGATCTCCACAGATCGGATTGCAGCGACGCGGCAGCGCTCGTCGATGAACACGTTCGACACGCTCGTCGGCATCGTGCGCAATTACGCGTCGATGTCACTGCATCAGGCGAAGCAGACGCTGTCGTCATTCAACGGCGCGCTGCAGTATTTTCCGCGCACGCCGGAGCGGAAGATTCTGCTCATCGCGGGTGAGGGTGTGCCGCTGCATCCGGGCGAAGACATGTGGCACTACCTCGAGTCGGCGCGCATGCAGGCGGAGTCGGGGCTGATGCCGTCGGGGATCACGCAGGGCGCGAAGAAGGCGATGCCGCTGCTCGAATCGCACGACTACGATCTGGGCCGCGAGATCCGCGCGATGACGTCGACCGCGTTTCGCCGCGGCATCGTGATCTATCCGCTGAATCCGGGGCAGAACGAGGACCTCGACGTCGAGAACACGAGTCCGCGCGACAAGAGCGCGCAATTCGCGAAGGTCGCGGCGAATCTCGCGTCGTATCAGCTGCTCGCACGCGACACGGGCGGCGTCGCGTTCATCGGCGCGCGTCCGAACATCGCGTTGAACTACATCGCGCGCGATCTCGCGTCGTACTACTCGCTCGGATTCCGATCGTCCGCAGCGAAAGAGCCGGGCAACATCGTCGTGAAGTCGAAGCAGGGCTATCGCGTGCGCCTGATCCTGTCCGATGCGGTGTCATCGCCCGAAGAGATCGTGACCGACGCGGTGCTCGCGCATCACATCGCGAAGCCGGACGCGAACGACATGCACATCGCATTGCTCGCGGATCCGCCGGTCGCCGACGGCGAGCGGAAGAAAGTCACGCTGAAAGTGATGATTCCGGTCAAAAGCCTCAAGCTGGTGCGCGAAGGCGGCGAGGTCACGGGCGGATTCAACGTCTACATCTCGACCGGCGACGCGAACGGCGCAGCGTCCGACGTGAACAAGCAAACGCACGCGATCCGCTGGCCCGCGGACGCGCTGCCGCATCTCATCGAGAAGAGCGTGACCTTCGCAGTCGACGTCGTGCTCGAGCCTGGGCGCAACCAAATCTCGGTCGGCGTGATGGATCAGCAGAGCGCGCAGACGGGGTACGAGCGCGTTTCGATTTAGGAGTGCGGTGGCAAAGCCACCGCTTTGTGATCCGGATCAGAAAGCGGTGGCTCTGCCACCGCACTCCTAAACAAAAGCCCGCCTTTGCGGCGGGCTTTCGAGCGATAGCGCGGTACGTTTATTTGGACGCGCGCTTGGATGCGGCGGCGAGACGCGATTTGTAGCGGTCGGCGGTGTTGCCTTTGATCACGCCCTTCTTCGCGGCTTTGTCGATCTCGGAGAAGCTGTTCGACAGCTTTTCCGCGCTGCTGCTGCCGGATTCGATCTCCGAGCGCGTCTGCTTGAGAACTCCGCGCAGACGCGACTTGCCGGCGCGGTTGCGCGCCTTTTTCTTTTCGGCCTGACGTCTCTGCTTTTCGGCCGAGGCAATGTTTGCCATGAATGTGCTCCTACCTTCTTCGTTCGTTTCGACAGGCCTCGAGCCTGTCCTACTATGCTGCAAAAGCCGCGTATTCTACTTCACTTCGTGTCGATCCCGAGTTGCTTCAGCCGCTGGCGTGCGAGAGACGCTTCCTGCGACTTCGGATGCTCGTGGACCACGTACTGGAGCTGCACCACGCCCTGCGCTCGCTCGTTGATGGCGATGTAGGCGTAGCCTTTTTTCAGAAGCGCTCCCGGGACCTTGTCGGACTTCGGGTACTTCGTGACGACGCTGTCAAACTGCTCGATGGCCTCGCGATATTTCTTCTGCGAAAAGAGGCTCTCGCCGATCCAGTAGCTGGCGTTGTCCGCGAGATCGGAATTCGGATTCCCCGCGAGAAAATCGGCGAAGCCTTCCATCGCCAGATCGTAGTTGCCACGCTGGTAATCGCGATACGCCGCCTGATACGTCTGCATCGGATCTTCACTGCTGGCCGGCGGCGGTGGAACCGTCATTTCACCCGTTGCCGGCGTGCCAGTGATCACGGGCGTTCCGCCCGCAGCAGGTGGCGCTGCTGACGCCGACGCGCTCAGCGCATCGACGCGAGCGCGGAGCTCCGCGACTTCATGCTGCGATTGCGTGAGCTGCTCGGCGAGACGGTCGATGCGATAGCTGGCCTGCTCGACGGCGCCCTGCGTGGTCTGCAGACGATCTTCGAGCGCACCGACTTTCGCGACGAGCGTCGCGTTCGACTTCAACAGCGTCTCCGTCTGCTCGGCGATGCGCTGATTCACGCCCTGCACTTCCTCTTTGCCCGCAGACGTGCGCTTGACGTTCGCCAGCTCCTCCTGCAGATCGGAGACGCGCTGCTGTTCCTTCTCGAGGTCGCCGGAGCTTGCGCAACCGGCGACCAGAAGAACGAGAGCGAGGCCTGCGAGACTTCGCAATGTGTTCATCGCTTATCGGTTCACGAGCACGAGATGCGCGCGGCGATTCTGCGCAAACGCGGATTCATCGTGCCCTTCGTCGAACGGACGCTCCTCGCCGTAGCTGACGGTGCGGATGCGGCTCGCATCGACGCCGAGGGTGGCGAGGTATTCCTTCGCGATATTCGCGCGGCGATCGCCGAGGGCGAGGTTGTACTGCTCGGTGCCTCGCTCGTCGCAGTGACCCTGCACGAGAAGGTTGTAATTCGGATTCGCCTTGAGCCACGTCGCCGACGTCGTCAATGCGGCCTGTGCCTCGCTCGTGAGCGCCGACTCGTCGTACGAGAAGAACGCGTCGCGAATGAGCCCCTGTGTCTGCACGTAGTCATTGAGCTTGTCGATGTCGCGCGGCAGCTCGGATTCCTGCGGCGCCGTGTCGGTGACGAAATCTTTCGGCGTCTCGACGGGCGTCGGCGGTGGAGCGACCGGAGGAGGCGGCGTCGTATCGACGGTCTCCTGCGGCGGCTGCGGCGGTGTTGGCGGTTTCTTCGGCTTGCACGCCGGAACGATTGTGATCGCGATGATGACGAGGCTGCCGAGAAATACTTTCCACATCTTCTTCATAGCCGTATCGACTCCTTTTCGGATGATAAACAATCATTCCGGTTTCTTCGACCAATCGGGTTCCTTGTTCTCACCGTCCATTGTGAGCGGCAACAGATCCGTTCCGTCGCTGCGCATTCTGTAGACCTGCCATTTGCCGCTGCGATTCGACTGGAATGCAATCCATTGTCCGTCCGGCGACCACGCCGGCTGTTCGTTCGATCCGTCGCCGGCGAGGATACGCGTCACGCCCGTTCCCGGATTCGCGATGCGAATCTGGAACCTTCCATTCACGCGCGATGTGTACGCGAGCCATTCGCCGTCGGGTGACCATACCGCGTCGTCGTTCCATTCGCCTTCGAACGAGATGCGGCGCACGTTCGTCCCTTCCGCATCCATGATGTAGATCTGCGGCGAGCCGCTGCGTCCTGACGTGAACGCGATTTGGCGTCCGGTCGGACTCCACTCCGGCGTCGACTCGATCGAGCCGCCCGTCGTGAGGCGCCGCAGATTCGTGCCGTCGTCTTTGACGAGATAGATGTCGGGATTGCCTGCGACGGAGCCGACGAACGCGATGTCGTTCGACGCGGGCGAGAACGTTGCGGACGTGTTGAGATTCAATCCCGTCGCGATCTTCTGCCGCCCGCCCCCTCGGCGATTGATGATGTACATGTCGCTGGTGCCGCCGAAGAACGACGTGTAGACCATGCGCTCGTTGTCGGGCGCCCAGCTCGGCAGGATCGACAGCGCGTGATGCTTCGTGATCTGCCGCGGATTGCCGCCATCCCAATCCATCAGCCAGATTTCCCAGTTGCCGGTGCGATCCGACGCGAAGGCGATCTGCGTCATGAAGACGCTCGGCTTGCCGTTGAGCAAGCGCACGAGCTCATTCGCGAGCATGTGCGCGGTGCGCGTGAGTGCGGCTTCCTGCGCGCGATAGCGTTTGCCGAGCTGCTGCGCGCCGCTCGCGTCGAAGAGGCGTGCGGCGATGACGTAGTCGGTGCCTTCCATCCAGACATTGATTTTCAAATGGAGCTGCGCCTCGATGCGCTTCATGAGATCCGAAGTGATGGGAACGCCCGGCGGCAGCGGCGCGAGCGCGAAGATGCCGGAGGCGGCGATGTCGCGCGTGAGCGATGCGAAGAAGAGCAGTCGCACTTTCGCGGGATCGACCGCGGCGGGTTGCGGCTCGCCCGGTTTCGGCGGGGTTTCCGGCGTGAGCGCGGGAAACGGAACGGCAACGCGCACGACGGCCGCGGCGCGCGACGGATCCATCGTGGTGGTGATGGTGGTCTGCGCCGCGAGACGGACGGCGAAGAACGCGAGGCAAATCGAAAGCGTGGTTTTCATCGAAACGTTTGTTGCACTCCGAGGTACTTCTCGCTGTAGCCGAACGGGAGCGTGTTGAGGGGACTGGCGCTGCGCACTGCGCTGAGCGCGGCGCGATCGAAGGTCGAATTGCCGCTGCTCGCGATGACTTTCGCGTCGCTGATCGTGCCGTCGCGGGCGATGCGGAAGTAGATGACGGCTGTGATTCCCGGCGCCGCGGTTGGGCGGATCCACCAATAGTTGCCGATCTTGCGCAGCATGCCTTCGACGTAGAGCGGGTACGGAAATTCGCCGCCTTCGAATGCGGTGATGCCGGTTCCGCCGACTGGAATCGGGGGTGCGGTTGAGGTCACCGCGGGCTGCGTCGATGTTGGTGTGGGCGGAGGCGCGGGCGTGTCGGACGGTTTTTTCGTCGAGCGTCCGAACGGTGATGGCGGTGCGGTGTTCTTGATCGGCGGTGCGGTCGCGGTCACGGGCGCGGGTTTGATTGGCTCTGGTTTTGGTTCTTCGATGCGCGGTGGTTTCGGCGGCGCGGGCTTCGTCACGGAGCGCGGCGTGATCGGCTGCGACATCTGTTTCGGCGCAGCGAGCCGGATATTGAGGACAGAGACGGTTTGCACGGGTGCGTGATGCAAGGCGCTCCAGATCGCGAGCGCGCTGATGCCGCCGTGCATAACGACGGAGAGTGTGACTGCGACCGCGCGTCCGGTTCCGAGCGCGGCGCGCTCTGCAAGTACATCAGCGACGGCGTCGTGCATCGTCCTCTTTCGGTTGCGTGATCATGCCGAGCTGTTCCACCCCCGCCCGATTCATCACATCCAGCACCGCCACCACGCGTCCGTATGGGACGCCCTGATCGGCCTCGAGCAAAGCGCGTTTCACTTTTCGCGCCCGAAGGGCCGGACCGAGGGTCAGGTCGAGACTCATCGCGCCATTCGTCGAGCCAACGGGCGCGCCGTCGATGTAGACGGCGCCGTTCGCCAGCAGCGAGATTTTCGTCGGATTGTTCGATGCGTATTCGAGGCTTCGCCCTTCCGCCTGCGGCAGCTCGACGCTGAGTCCCTGCGTCAGCATCGGCGCCGTGATCATGAAGATGATCAGCAACACGAGCATGACGTCGACGAGCGGAGTGACGTTGATCTCCGCCATGTCGGACAGGTCGTCGCCGTGTTGATCGAATCGGAAGCCCATTTTTGTTTAGACGAGTTGCAGAGTTGCGGAGTTCCAGAGTTGCAGAGGGGAGCGGTTTGGTGTCTCTGCCACTCTGTAACTCTGCAACTCTCTAACTCTGCAACTCTGCCCTACATAAAGTTCCTCTCGGTCAGATTGAGGAATTCCAGCGTGAAATCTTCCATCTCGCCGCGCGCGCCGCGCAGGCGTTGCACGAAGTGGTTATACGCAAGCAGGGCCGGGATCGCTGCGAACAAACCAGCCGCGGTGTTGATCAGCGCTTCGGAGATGCCGGGTGCGACTGCGGTGATCGACGTCGATTGCGTCAACGCGATGTTCGAGAACGATTCCATGATGCCCCACACGGTTCCGAAGAGGCCGATGAATGGCGTCGCCGCGGCGGTCGTCGCGAGGAACGGAACGTAGCGGCTCAAACGCGCGGCTTCGATGCGCGACGCGCGAATGAGCGAGCGCTCGACGCTGTCGAGCGACTTCACGGTCTGCCGGCCTTCCGCATGCGCGATCTGCGCTTCGATCTCGGCGTAGCCGGCGCGAAAGAGTCCGACGAGCGCGGATTGCGCGAGCGCGCCGAGCGCGGATTGCACGTCGACGAGGCGCTTCGCTTTGCGGAAGATCGCGACGAATCGCTTCGACGAGCGATCCGAGCGCTGGAAGCGCTGCCACACGACAAACATCGTCGCCCACGAGATCACGGAGAAGAGGAGCAGGATGGCCAGGACGGACTTGCCCACCCACCCTGTGTGTTGAAACGCCGTCCACAGTTGCACGAGCGGGAGCGTAGCATGGTCGCGTAGCGGTGAGGCGTGGCTGGTGACTGGTGACTGTGGAGGTGTCGTCGACGATGAACCTCCTCAGCAACGAGTCACCGGTCGCTCGGGTACTACATCACTTGTCTATGCACTATGATTTTTGCGATGCGATTTTCTGGCGGTCAGCGCGTTACGGAGAAGGCTGTCGAGCTCTTTGACGGCGACCGCGAAGCTGCGTGCGAATGGCTACGACAGCCGCAGCCGGTGCTTGGTGGCGGCGTTCCGATCGAGCTCGCGCAAACGCGTCAAGGCGCAGAAGACGTAGAAGCTCTCATCAACCGCATCGAACAAGGCGTGTTCTCGTAGCTGCACACACGCGAGAGTATGATCAAGCGATGACAAACCCTCATGCGATCGT
>DATKFO010000714.1:0-3453 GCA_035544355.1 Thermoanaerobaculia bacterium | reverse complement strand
TGGCGGGCCGCCTGGAGAGGCGGCCCTACGTTTGTCAGACGTAGGACGAGCTCTTAGCTTGTCCGGTTTCCGCCGCTCGGACGACACAAGGCCGGAGTGTTTCCGCGCCTCCGCCGCCCACCCCGAGGTGGCGTCGATCTTCAGATACTCGCGCCAGGCCTCGGATGCGTGTGGTGCGAAGCCGAGTTGTTCGAGGATGAGCGCGCGGTTGAATCGCGCGGCGGCGTGTTTCGGATCGAGTTGTAGTGCGTGCTCGACCGCTGCGAGCGCGTTCGGAAGCGTCGACGGATTGCGCGTGATCGCTGCGTTCGCCGAGTAAACGGCGGCGAGGTCGTTCCAGGCGTTCGCGTCGTTCGGATTCCGTGTCGTCGCGGCGAGATACGCGTTCGGATCGGGCGGATGCGGACTGACGCGCAGCGGCGCCCACTCTGCGCCGCTCATCCGCGCCTCGGTCGGGCGAAACGCGGGGCGCGGATGCGGCGCGGCTGGCTTTTTCGCGCATGCGATCGCGAGCAGCGCGAGGACGAGGAATCGCTTCATTCCGAAGACGGGAGTAGGGGCGGCCTGCGGCCGCCCGAACCCCCAACGAAAAACTAGTGGTGCTTCACCACCGTGCGGTTGTCGAGGACTTCGATCAGCTGCATCATGCCGCGGTCTTCGTGTCCGAGGATGTGGCAGTGCAGCACGTACTTGCCGGCGTAGTCGACGAAGCGGCTGCGGATCTTGATGTGGCCCGGCGTGACGAGCGGTTTGCCGGCGTCGTCTTTCGCGGGATTTCCCAGCGAGTCGGTTTGCTGCACGCCCGCGGGGATCGCGATCGTGTCGCCCCACATCCACGGCTGCGGAAGTTTGAGCGGCTCGCTCATCAGCGACGGATCGTAGATCTCGGTGACCTGGAACGGATTGATGTGAATGTGGAACGGATGCATGATCCCGTTGAGTGACGTGTTGTACAGCGTCCACTCTTCCGCGCTTCCCATCAACATCACCTGATCGATGATGCCTTCGGCGAACTGCTTGCCGTCGATGTAGAACTTCGGCATCGAGCCGGGCCCGCCGTCCATGCTGAACGTGACGGTGCGATGGCGTCCGTTGATCTCGGCCGCGGTGATGTCGGCGAGATCGGCCGGCAGCACCGGATACTCCGCCTGCGTCGGCAACTTCGTGTTGACGTCGGTCGCGTCTCCGGCGACGACGACTTTCAGAATCGTGTTCGCGCGGATGTCGGTGATCGAAGGCGGTCCGCCCGCAGGCGGCCAGAACACGAGATACGACACGCCTGGATTCGCAGGCGCCTTGACGAGGAAGTCCATGCGATTGCCCGGCGCGAGCGTGAACGTCGCCATCGTGGAGCGGCGGTTGTAGTTCTTCCAATCGAGCTGCACGCCGTCCTGCGCGGTCTGGCTCAGCTGCGGCACGCGCGACTGATTGACCGACGGCGGCTGGCCGTTGACCATCGTCGACGGATCTTTGACGAATGCCAGATACGACGCTTCATCGATCATGAGGAAGCGATCGATGCCGTGCGCGCGCATCATCGCGTTCGCGATGCGCCACCACTGAACCTCACCTTTTTTCATCGACACGGTCGGCAGCACTTGTCCGTTCACCGCGACCGTGTTCACGCTCGCCTGACCGTTGACGAGATTCACCTGCTCGGCGAAGAGCTGGAAGATCATGACCTGCTCTTTGATCTTCGGTGCTTCGGGTGTGCCGCCGCCGAGGCGCAGGAGCTTGTCGTCGTAGTCGCCGGTGATGATGAAGAGACCGGCCATGCCGTTGATGAGCTGCAGCGACGTCGATCCGTGCTGATGACAGTGATACCAGTGCGTGCCGGGCGACTGTCCCATCATCGGGATCTTCTTCGGATCGCCGCTGTAGTGCGGCAGCTCGAAGTAGTGCGGATAGAACGCGGCCCAGTACTGTGGCCACTCGCACGCGTCGACCGCGGTCTGATTCGATTTGAGCGCGGACGTGAGCTGCTCGACGAGCTCCGCATTCTTCGCGTTCTTCAGCATGTCCTCGAGCGCTTTCTTCGAATCCGCGGCGAGCCACTTCGACGGGTTCTTGCCTGCTTTCCAGTCGTTGTAGGACTGGATCGATTTCTTGATCGCGTCGTTGACGTCGAGTTTCGCGTTCGGGATCACGCCGATCAGCACGTTGTCGCCGAAGCCGCCCGGCGTCGTGTGCGTGCCGTGGAAGTGCAGGTTGCTCGTGTTCGACGCGTGGAAGCAGTTCGGAAATTGCTTGGCGTCCTGCTTCGGATATTTCTCGGTGCCGTCGGAGTTCAGCACCGTGTCACACCTGCCGATCTTGCTGACGACGGATGTCTGCGGCGACATCCCCGGATCGATGCGGTTGAGGAAGATGAGCTCGATCTTGTCGCCGACTTTCGCGCGCAGCGTCGGTCCCGGTGATGCGATGCCGACTTTCGTCACGCGATTCGCGGGATCGATGCTGAAGCCTTTGTATCCCTGATACGCGCGCAGCATCGGTTGCGTGCAGAGATAGCTGCCGTTGCTGTTGTAGTAGGTGATCGTGCGTTTTTCGAATCCGAGGTCGATGAGTCCCTGGAGATAGCCGTCCTCGCTCACGATCTCTCCGACCGGCACGAGCTCCGCGCCGGTCGCCGGCACGCAGAACACGCCCGACTGCTGCGCCTCGGCGAACCGCGCGAAGACCGGAGCGAGCATCGCGCCCGAAGCGGCGGTGAAGACGAGGCCGATGAACTCGCGCCGATTCTGCGCGATGATCTCGAGATCTTTCGCGATGACCTCGGGAACAAGCGGCTCCTTCGATTTCACATCATCGTTGTCTGCCATGTTCGCCCCCTAGACCACTTTGATGGTCGACGTCTCGTTGGTGTGCAGAGCGCAGTGATACGGATACGTGCCGGGAGTCGCGAACGCGACCGCGGCGGAGAGATCACCCGACTGCAGATCCTGCGCGAGCCACGGTGCGGCCGAGGTGTCATCGGACGTCGGGCGATGCGCATTCGGCGTCGCGTTTCCCCACGAGACCGACTCGCCCTTGTTGATCGTGACCGCGGGGAACAGCGGATTCGCGCCGCTCGCGAGATTGATCGGAGTCGCGACAAGAATCGTGGCCGTCTCGTCCTCGTGGATTGCGCAGAGGTACGGGAACGTGCCCGCCTTGTTCATGTTGACCTGAATGGACGAGGCCTGCGGCCCGATCTTGTTGCCCCACGTTCCCGGAGCTCCCGACTTCGGATACGGCTGATGCTCGGTGTTGGAGTCTTCGTTGAACCAGAAGACGGCGTCGCCCTTCTGGACCTGCTGCTGTTGCGGAGTAAATCCCAATGGCTTCTTCTCGTCTTCGCGTTGCACCGTGCTACGCCAGAGCATAGAGATCCCCCTCTCGATTCATTTTTCCGGACTTCGGCATTCTTGTCCCGCGTGGTCGATTCGTCAATCTTGGAAGATAGTGAGCAGT
>DATKFO010000713.1:0-5374 GCA_035544355.1 Thermoanaerobaculia bacterium | reverse complement strand
AACGGATGTGCTGCTGATGCATTCGCGCCACTCGGCAGATCGATCGCGACGACGGGCAATCGCAATTCGGCGAGGTCGCGGATCACATCGGCGTACACGCCCTCGGGTGCGCGATTGAGGCCGGTGCCGAAGATGCCGTCGACGATCACGTCGGCGTCGGCGGCGTGCGCGAGATGCGTTTCGATGTCGTCGCTCTCGCGGATTTCATAGATCGGGATGCCGAGGCGTTCGCAGATCGTGAGATTGGTGAGCGCGTCGTTTTTGATGTGCTCGCGCTTGCCGACGATGATGATGACCGGAACGACGCCGCGATTTTCGAGAAGGCGCGCGACTGCGAAACCGTCGCCGCCGTTTTGTCCGACTCCACAGAAAATCGCGGCGCGATCGCAGTCGGGGTAATGCGCGAAGATCGCGTCGACGACCGCGAGCGCCGCGTTTTCCATCAACACGATCGACGGCACGCCGAACCGCTCGGTCGTGCGGCGGTCGATGTTGCGCATTTGCTCGCTGTCGAGGATTTTCATCGGCGCATTCTCTACACGTACCGGCCGCTGCGACGCAAATCCTCTTCCACATCGATGTCCATGTGCTCCGGCAGCACCGCGACGGTTGCGTTCCATTCGCGGATGCGCGCGAGCGTCGTCGCGAAGACGCGCGATGTGCCCCATTCCATTTCGCGAAAGACTTCGACGTTGAACGCGCCCATGCGGCAGCCGATCAGGTAGTAGCCGCCGTCGGTCGCGGGGCCGATGACCCACTCGACGGAGTCGAGCAGCGCGAACGCGTGATCGATCAGCTCGCGTGTGATCGACGGATCGTCGACGCCGATCGTGACGATGGTCAGCGTGCGATGAAAAAAGAATCGTTCGCTGAACGCCATCGCCAGGCGATCGCCGAGGGTCTCGCCGGTCTGCATAGCGGTCGCGTGACCGTCGAACGCGCGGCGCAGCGCATCGCCGTTCGCGTCCGCGCTCGGCGCCCACATCACTTCGATCTCGAGCTCGGGATTCGAGGTGCCGATCGCGCCGATGACGTCGTGCAGCATCGCGTTGTAGACCTCGAGCGCGCGTTCGTCGCCGATGTCGGAGGCGAGGCGCGTCTTCACGCGCCCGAGCTCCGGCAGCCGCGCGAACACGAGCAGGCGCCGCGGCGGCGGCGGAACGGTGGGAAACACGGCGCGAGTATACGATTCAGTGGGCAGTAGGCAGTTGGCGGTGGGCAGCAGGGATCCACTGCGAACTGCTCACTGCCAACTGCCAACTGAATCATGGCCATCGCTCTCCTGACTGACTTCGGCACGCGCGATCCGTACGTCGCGGCGATGAAGGGTGTGATCGCTGCGCGGTGCGAGGCGGCGCTGTTCGATCTCACGCATGAGATCGAGGCGTTCGATGTTTTCGAGGCTGCGTGGTTTTTGCGCGCGATTACGCCGTATTGGCGCGATACAGTTTTTGTCTGCGTCGTTGATCCCGGTGTTGGGACTTCGCGGCGGATTCTTTGCGTCGAGCGCGACACGAACGTTTTTCTCGCGCCGGACAACGGATTGCTCACGTTCATCGACGGCGTCGCCCGCTCTGTCAAAAACGAAACGCTGTTTCTTCCCGCGGGGAGCACCACGTTTCACGGGCGCGATCGATTTGCGCCCGTCGCGGCGGCGATCGCGAACGGACTCGCGCTCGATGAGCTTGGGCCGCGCGTCGATGATCGCGTGCGTCTCGATTACGAACCGCCTTCGTATGGCGACGACGTCGTGCGCGGCACGATCGTCGCGATCGATCGCTTCGGCAACTGTGTCACCGACATCGAACGCGCGCGCGTGCCGTTCGATGCATTTGCGATCGGCGGCGTCGATCGCCTCGAAGCGAACTATGCTGATGCGGGCGAAGAACCGTTTCTGATCGTGGGATCGACGGGATGCATCGAGATCTCGATGCGCAATGCCAGCGCGGCTCGGCGCTTGCAGCTCAGCCGCCGGAATCGAGTGGAGTTATGCAGGAAGGCAGCACCCCGCGAAAAATCTTCACGCCCCTGATCATCGCGCCCATCGGAGTGGTCGTGCTCGTCGTGGCGCTGTTCGTCGTGACGTGGCTGCCGCTGCGCCGCGCGCGCGATTCGTGGCGCGCGAATCAGATCCCGGAGGCCATCTCGACGGCTGAGGCGTGGTCGCGGGTGCATTTGTGGTCGCGGCAATATCACCAGATGCTCGCGGCGACGTATTTGTCGATCGGAGAC
This sequence comes from Thermoanaerobaculia bacterium, assembly GCA_035544355.1. Classification (GTDB taxonomy): domain Bacteria; phylum Acidobacteriota; class Thermoanaerobaculia; order Gp7-AA8; family Gp7-AA8; genus DATKFO01. The sequence goes on along the minus strand of DATKFO010000713.1, from coordinate 3,142 downwards.
ACGCAGAACGCGCAGCCGCATCTCGACGCGTTGCGCAGTGGACGCACGTGGCTGTCGCTGCTGCAGAAATCGGAAGTTGCGAACCGGCTGTTCGCACGCGCGCGTTACGCGGAGTTCCTCGCGTACGACACGGCGGTGCACGGTCGCGATGACGATGACGTCCCGCTCTATCGCGCCGCTGCGCAGCTCGCGATGAATCACGCCGCGGAAGCAGAAGCGACGGCGAAGGACATCGACGAAGACGACGTCGACGCGAAGAAGCTCGCGGCGTTCCGCGCAGCGCTCGAGCAGCGCAAGCAGGGGAGTTATCCGTTCGTCATCGATCGCAAGGGACGCACGATCGCCGCATATCAATTCGCGAACGCGGACGTCGTCGCGATCAACACCGACTTCGCCGCGCTCGTCGATAGATCCGCGGGCGCGTACACGATCGAAGCGCAGTCGATCAAGCTCGCGAACGACACGATCGAGACGACGCTCGACGCAGACATTCAGAAAGCTGCGATGCAGGCGCTCGCGGGATTCCGCGGCTCGCTCGTGGCCATCGATGTGCACACGAACGAGCTGCTCGCGATCGCGAGCAGTCCGGGCCGCGGCCCACTCGCGAATTCGGCGATCGAACAGCAATACGAGCCCGGCGCGATCGTCAAGGTGTTGACCACGTTGAACGCGCTCGAGAACGGCGTGAACGTCGACGCGATGTTTCCGTACACGTGCAACGGCGCGCTCGCCATCGACGGCCGGCAACTCGGCGATTCCCTTCCGCAAGGTCACGGCGTGTTGCCCGATCTCGACGAAGCGCTCGCGGAGTCGTGCGACATCGTTTTCGCCGACATCGGTCTCCGCCTCGGCCGCGATCGTCTCAAGCAATTCACGAACCGCGCGCGTTTCGACATGGGCGTGAACCTCGGCCTCTACCAGGTGATGCTCGGGAAAAATCTCGGCGCGCCGTTCAACAACTACGAGACGGCGGCCTACGCGATCGGGAAACACCAGACGACGACCACGCTGCATCTCGCGACGCTCGCGTGGATGCTCGCGAATCGCGGCGTGTTCCAAGCCCCGCAACTCCTGCGCGTCCGCCGCTCGATTCTCGGCGAGGGGATCGCGCTCGGGTCCATCGGCGCGAGAGATCAGTTCGTGCGGCAAGCTACGGCGGAACGCGTTGCGCGCGCGATGCAGGCGGTCGTCACGCGCGAGCGTGGAACGGGACGTCGCGCGGCGATCGAGGGAACTTCGCTCGCGCTGATCACGGGCGATCGCGCGATCCTGGGATTCACGCCGCAGATCGCATTCGCGCTGTTCGTCGAGGATGCGGGACCCGCAGAAATCGCGGGCGCGAAGGTCGCGCACGATTTTCTCGCCGCCGTCGCGCCTATAATCGGGCGACGTTGATGGCAGGGAAAGAACGCCGCCAGTCGGAGCGCTACGTAACCGCATCGATCCCGGTGCAACTCTCCGAGATCAACGGAGAGCTGATCGATCTCAGTCTCCACGGCGCCGCCGTCATCCATCGCTCGCCGATGAAAGCTGGCACCGCGTGCACGCTGATCTTCCCAAGCCACGGCGGCTTCTACATTCCGTGTCACGTGCTGCGCTCGGTCGTGCAGGTGCGGCGCACGGAGAAGGGACCGGAGTACGTGTTCCGCTCCGCGATTCAGTTCGCGCCGATCCCGCAGGAGCAGGTGACGTCGCTCTACGAGTTCCTCGAGATTCAGATCGCGAAGTTGAAGAGCTTTCGCTCGGGCGGTTAGCGCGCAAGAACGGACAAGCTGAGAGCTTGTCCTACGTTCGACAAACGTAGGTCCGCCTCTCCAGGCGGCCCGCCCTCGCGGGTATCGTGCGTTAGTCACAGCCGGAAACTCTCGGCGCGTGGCACACGCAAGGACAAGCTGAGAGCTCGTCCTACGTTCGACAAACGTAGGTCCGCCTCTCCAGGCGGCCCGCCCTCGCAGGAATCGTGCGTTAGTCACAGCCCGGAAACTCCCGGCGCGTGGCACGCGCAAGGACAAGCTGAGAGCTCGTCCTACGTTCCCCAACGTAGGGCCGCCTCTCAGGCGGCCCTACGATCGGAATCTCTTACGGCGTGGTGGTGATGGTCACGTCGTCGATGAACTCGTTGTTGCCGTAGAGGCTGATGCCGAGGAAGCCGAGTTGGATCGTCGTTCCCTTGTAGGCGGTCAGATCGATCGTGTGCTGCTTCCAGCCGGTCGTTCCATCGTATCGATTGACCGCTGTCCCGACGTTCGCCCAGGTGCCGGTCGAAACCTGCACTTGCACTTTGTCGAGGGACGTCGAGTAACCGGTGTCGTGGTACATCCAGAACTTCAGCGTGACGGTCGTAGCCGCGCCCGAAATCGCGAGGCCGCTCGTTTGGTAGAGGCGCGTTTGCGAGCCGCTCGATGCGTCGTAGGAGTTGAACTTCGCCATCCCGGTGCCGCCGTGCGGACTCGTGGTCGGCAGCGTGCCCGACGTCACGAACGTCCACGCGCCGCCGGTGCCCGAGACTTGCGCGGTCGCCCAGCCGGTGCTGCTGTCCAATCCGTTCGTGAAGATCGTCGTTCCGCTGCCGCACGTGGCGGTGAAGTTCTGCCCGGTCACGTTCGCGCCGGCGACGGTCACGGAGAGGCTCGTGGGCGAGAACGTGCAGCCGCTCTTGCTCGGAGTCACGGTGTACGTGCCGTTCGCGAGTCCGGTGATGGTGTAGTTGTTCGACGCGTCGCTCGTTGCGCCTTGCGATCCGGCGGTGACCGTCGCGCCCGGCGTGCCTGCGCTGCCCGAGATCGAGTACGTCGCTGCGGGTGTCGTCACGGTGCCGGTCACGGTGAAGCTGCCGGCTGCGTAGCCGTACACGCCGAGCCACCACGTCCCCGAAGCGGGGTTCGTGGCGGAGCAGGTTTCGTTACCCGATGAGGAGTACGGACGGCAGATATACGCACTCAAGGTCGGCTTTGCGTTGACCTGCGTGTAGATGTCGACGTCCGCAGTGGCACTCGTCGTCGCGAACGTCAGGTTCGTCGCGCCTGCGGGAACGGTGATGTAGTAGTACTTCCACGCGCCCTGCGCGACGCTCTGGCCGGTTACGGCGACGCCGCTCGTGAGCTGCGTGTCGCCGCTGCCGCACGATGCGGTGAAGTTCGCG
>DATKFO010000712.1:0-2119 GCA_035544355.1 Thermoanaerobaculia bacterium | reverse complement strand
TGAGATGGGTTGCCCGTTGCCAGAGACTGCGCTCGCTCTTACGACGTCGGATGAAAGTATCCGGCGCGGCCGTCGTTCCGCCGCGGCCGATCATCGAGAGGGCGAACAAGTGTGCGGGAGCTCCTTGCGCGTCTGAACGGCAGACGTGAAACCCTTCGCCGGAGCCTCGCATGACCGATTCGGCGGCGTCAAAGACCACGCGGCAGTCGTTCGACGTTCGCGCTGCGTCGCCGACGTCTGACGGCCAGATCTTCGCCGCCCCGCGGGAGCCGGCAAAGCCCCAGCCGAAGGCTTGAATCTCTGACGCTCAGACGTTCGATGCCACGCGGATGGCTTTCGAGGCTTGCCGCGACGCGTGAAGATCTGAGCGCCAGACATTCGCAGCCTCGCCGGAGCCATGAATATCTGAGAGCTCATAGATTCGCGGCTTCGCGGCAGCCTTTCGAGGCTTGCGAAGAGCCGTCAATGTCTGAACGCCAGACATTGGAGGCCACGCGGGATGGCATCCGAGGCTTGCCGCGACGCGTGAATCTCTGAGCGCCAGACATTCGCAGCGTCGCCGGAGCCATGAATATCTGAGAGCTCAGACATTCGCGGCTCCGCGACAGCCTTGCGAGGCTCGCGTGCAATCGCCAGCATCTCCCCCTCAGTCACCAGTCACCAGCCACCAGCACCCACAAACTGGCAACCGGCAACGCTTTTTCATTACCCTGCGCGCGATGACTGCGAAACGCATCGGTATTCTCACGGGCGGTGGTGATTGTCCCGGCCTCAACGCGGTGATTCGTGCGGCGGTGCGCACGCTTGCGCGCGATTACGACGTCGACGTCGTCGGCATCCAGTTCGGGTTCGAAGGTCTGCTCACGAAGTCGATCGTGCCGCTGACGGCGGAATCGATTCGCGGGATTCTGCCGAAGGGCGGCACGCTGCTGCGCACGACGAATCGCGGGAATCCGTTCGAGTTCCCGGTTGCCGGCGGCGGCTGCGAGGACCGCTCGCAGTTCTGCGTCGACAACATTCACGAGCTCGGGATCGACGGCATCATCGCCATCGGCGGCGACGGCACACTGAAGATCGCGCAGCGTCTTTGCGACATGGGCATTCCGATGGTCGCGGTGCCGAAGACGATCGACAACGATCTCGCCGCGACGGATTACACGTTCGGATTCCACACCGCGGTCGCCGTCGCCACCGACGCTGTCGATCGTCTGCACACGACCGCGGAGAGTCACGATCGCGTGATGATTCTCGAAGTGATGGGACGCAACGCGGGATGGATCGCGCTCTACTCCGGCATCGCGGGCGGCGCCGACATCATCCTGGTCCCGGAGATTCCGTATCGTCCCGAAACGATCGTCGAGTCGATTCGATCGCGCCAGTCGGAGGGATCGAAGTTCGACATCATCGTCGTCGCGGAAGGTGCGAAGCGCCTCGGCGGTGAAGAGAGCTATCTCGACAAAGCCACCCGCCGCCTCGGCGGCATCGCGTATCACGTCGCGGCGGACATTCAGGCGAACATCGATCTCGAGATCCGCGTGACGGTGCTCGGCCACATTCAGCGCGGCGGATCGCCGATCGCATTCGATCGCATCCTCGCGAGCCGCTTCGGCAAAGCGGCCGCGGATCTCGTCGCGCGCGGCAAGTACGGGCAAATGGTCGCGCTGCGTGCGGAAGAAATCGTGGCCGTGCCGATCCGCGATGCGGTGTCGCGTCCGAAGTACGTCGACCCTGATGGAGAGATGGTAGCGACGGCGCGGAGTCTGGGGATCTCGTTCGGCGACGGGAAGTGAGGCCGCCGGTCATGGATCACTTTCGTCGGAAACTCTAACAAGATGGGTTTCCTCGTCGTCAGGCGACACTGTCATTGTTCGCGGTAGTTGGTGTCCACGTTGCGTTACAGCTGCGTCCGTCTCTCGGATGGGTAACGTTTTGCACTATCATTCCGTCGAACAGACGAGGCCGGGGCTGGCCCAGCAACTTGAGGACGAATGTGTCTGGAGTGACCACGTCAGCGACGCTACCAACGAATCGCATCGCCGATTTCGATCAGATGTTGTATTGGGTATCTACCTCGAAGAGTGAATTTGATCTGGCAAAATTCCGTCGTTCTCTGCCCCCA